>NZ_JBEXLC010000052.1:0-54486 GCF_040609795.1 Nocardia sp. NPDC004604 | reverse complement strand
ATTTTTATTCTTATCGGATAACACTCTTTTACTACACTATGATATTTCGATCCGCTCGGTTCCGCTGCGACCGTTGGTGCTGTGTCTATGGTGCCCTCGCTGCGCTCGGTCACAGCTACACCATTGTGTCGGCGACAGGCAGCCCGAACTCGTGCGTGCCGTACATGACGTAGGCGCGCTCGGGATCGTTGGCCGCGTGTACCCGACCGGCGTGCGCGTCACGCCAGAAGCGCTGCAGCGGAGTGCCGTTCGCGAGCGCGGTGGCACCCGAGCTCTCGAACAGCCGGTCGATGGCGGCAACCGCCCGACCGGTGGCGCGTACCTGATCGCGGCGTGCCCGCACCCGCAGGTCGAACGGAACCTCCTTGCCCGCCACCAGCAGCGCGTATTCGTCGGCGACATTGCCCGACAGCTGACGCCATGCGGCATCGATATCGCTGGCGGCCTCGGCGATTCGCACCTTGGCGAACGGATCGTCCTTCGCCTTCTCGCCGGCGTAGGCCGCGCGGATCCGCTTGCCCTGGTGCTCGACATGCGCGTCGTATGCCCCGTAGGCCATACCTACGATCGGAGTCGAGATCGTAGTGGGATGGATTGTGCCCCAAGGCATCCGGTAGACCGGATCGGTGTTGTGCTCGAGGCCGGGGGCGGTCAGGTCGCTCATCGACCGCATGCTCAGGAATCGGTGCGTCGGTACGAAGACGTCTTCCACCACAACGGTATTGGAGCCGGTACCGCGCAGGCCGACCACATTCCACACGTCATCGATGCGGTATTCGGTGCGTGGGATGAGGAAGCTGCCGAAGTCGACCGGCTTGCCATTCTTGATCACCGGGCCGCCCACCATCACCCAGTTGGCGTGTTCGGAACCCGAGGACCAGTTCCATGCACCCTTGACGATGTAGCCGCCGTCAACGACCGTGCCCGCGCCCATCGGAGCGTACGACGAGGAGATACGGACCTCGGTGTCCTCGCCCCACACCTCCTCCTGCGCCTGTTGCGAGAACAGCGCGAGGTGCCAGTTGTGCACGCCGATGATGCCCGAAACCCAGCCCGTTGAGCCGCACGCGCTCGCGATCTTGCGGACGGTGTCGTAGAAGACGACGGGGTCCGCCGCGAGCCCGCCCCACTGCTTGGGCTGCAACAGGCGGAAGAATCCGGTCTCCTGCAGTGCCTTGATCGATTCGTCGGGGATCTGCCGCAGGTCCTCGGCCTCCTGCGCGCGCTCGCGCAGGGTCGGCAACAGTGCTTCGACCCGTTCGGTCACTTCTTGCGTCATCGCGGGACCCGCTCCTGCCTGGTCGGATTGGTAACCGGTACTCATTTGCCTCTGAGACTAGAACAGGTTCTTATTTCTGTCGAGAACGGGTGACCGTTGGTGGCATTCATCGCCGATTCGCAGGTGGTCGACCGAATCACTGGCGTGGAACGCGACATTTTTGTAACGTGTTCTAGTACAGAAGGAGGAGGAATCGCGATGGCAGTTACCCCACAGGGGAGCGGTGCGAAGATCCGTGAGCTCGATGTGGGCTCCGCACCCACCCGCTATGCGCGGGGATGGCATTGCCTCGGTTTGGCGAAGACGTTCCGCGACGGCAAGCCACACGCGGTCGAAGTGTTCGGCACCAAGCTCGTCGTCTGGGTCGACAGCAATGACGAACTCCGGGTGCTGGACGCCTACTGCAGGCATATGGGCGGCGACCTGAGCATGGGCGAGGTCAAGAACGGCGATATCGCCTGCCCGTTCCATGACTGGCGCTGGTCGGGGACCAACGGTAAGTGCACGGCGATACCTTATGCGCGGCGCGTGCCACCGCTGGCGCGCACCCGCAAATGGACCACGCTCGAACGCAACGGACAGCTGTTCGTCTGGCACGATGTCGAGGGCAGCCAGCCCCCGCCCGAGGTCACCATTCCGCACATTGTGGGCCCGTACACCGACGCGGACGGCAATCCGAGCGAACAGCTCGACAGCGGGTGGACCGAGTGGACCTGGAACTCGCTGCTGATCGAGGGCGCGAACTGCCGCGAGATCATCGACAACGTGGTGGACATGGCCCACTTCTTCTACATCCACTTCGCCTTCCCGACGTACTTCAAGAACGTTTTCGAGGGGCATATCGCCACCCAGTTCCTGGAGACCAAGGGTCGTCCCGATATCGGCATGGCCTCCAAGTATGGCGGCGATACGCTGCTGAAGTCGGAGGCGTCGTACTTCGGACCGTCGTACATGATCAATCCGCTGGTCAATATCTACAGCGGATACGAGGTCAAGAGCGTCCTGATCAACTGCCACTACCCGGTCACTCAGGATTCCTTCGTCCTGCAGTGGGGTGTTTCGCTGGAGAAGCCGAAGGGCGTCGACGGCGATATGGCCGACAAGCTGGCCGCGAAGATGACCGAGGGCATCAGCGTGGGCTTCCTGCAGGATGTGGAGATCTGGAAGCACAAGTCCAAGGTCGAAAATCCGCTGCTCTGCGAGGAGGACGGGCCGGTCTACCAGCTGCGTCGCTGGTACGACCAGTTCTATGTCGACCTGGCCGATGTGACCGAGAAGATGACCCAGCGCTTCGAGTTCGAGGTGGATACCACCAAGGCGAATGAGGCATGGGAGGCCGAGGTCGCCGAAAACCTGCGGCGCAAGCGGGAAGCGGAAGCGGAAGCGGGAGTCTGATGGCGGCGACCTGGGCGAAAGCACCCGACTTCGCCGACCAACCGGCGCGGCGGGCCGCGGTGCAGGCCCAGACCGTGGTCGATAAGCAGCGCTATCTGGAAGAGGGGCTGACGCCGCTGCGGTGTCAGTCCTGCCAGATCGAGGTGCTGGTGCGCAAGAGTTCTTCGCACCAGACCTCGGTGCAGTGGACGGAGAATCCGGCCGCGCGCTGCCCGGTCTTCGCCAAGCTCAGTGCGCAGGGCTACGGCCCGGGACGACCGGAATCCTGTGCGCAACTGGAGAAGACGATCAAATGGGCCGTCGACGAGGGTGTGCTGGAAATCGACTGATTCAGTCGAGGGTGAAGTCGGCGAAGTCGAATCCCGGCGAAACAATGCAGCTCACCAGCACGTACTCGGCGCCAGCCGGACGCGCGGCCTGACCGACCCCACCCGGCACGACCGCCTGCAATACCTGCCCGCGCTCGACATCGGGCCCGAGGACGATCTCCTCGCCCCCGATGTCGAGCACCAGCGGCCCACCTCGATGCCACAGCCACAGCTCGTCCGAGCGCACGGTATGCAACGCCGACTTTTCGCCCGGCATCAGTAAGAAGTAGATCGCCGTCGCACTGGCCCGCGGCCCCGGATAGCCCTCCGGCGTGAATTCCGCAGCACTACGCCAGGTTTGCCGATACCACCCACCCTCTGGATGCGGTTCCAGATCGAGTGCGACGGCAAGCGGCGGTCGTTCGTCGGTCATGCCCCGACTATGCCCGATCCACCCGCCCTCGGGGTCCGAGCCACTGATGCGGCTGCCCGGTGACCGCTGCGATGCATTCGAAGTCGTGATCTCTGTGCAGCAGGGTCAACCCGCGTAGCTCCGCGGTGGCTGCGAGAACGAGATCAACCGGGCCTGCACTGCGATGTTGCGCTCGCTCGGTGAGCTCCCCTTGAACCTCCCAGGCGCGGTCGAAGGCCCGATCAGCGATGGGTTCCCAACCGAACACCACGCGCATGTCCTCGATGGTCTGCGCCCGATCGGCGGCAGAACGCACCGAGTAGAAGAACTCCAATTCGACAATCGGGCAGATGGCGATCAGCCCAGCCGCGGCCGCGCGCTGCCAGGCAAAGGCATCCGGGTCCTGCTTCATGATCGGCATCAGGGCGCTGGTGTCGATGAGGAATTGGGCCGCGCTCATCGACGGTATTTCCGCTTGTCCTCGAGCAGGTCCAGATCGAAGGCGCCATCGGAGGCGGCATCTTGCAGACGGATCAGCGCAAGAACTCGGCGCTGGTTCTCCAGCACCTCGCGCAGCGCCGCGTGCACCGTGTCCTTCTTCGTGCTGGTACCCAGTGTCTTCGATACGTCGGCAAGCAGTTGATCATCGAGATCTATCACGGTCCGAGCCACGGTCAAACCCCCTTGATATCTAGCCGTATATCAATGGTATCAGCAGAGATATACAACGGTCGAGCTGTTGTCAGAACAGGGTGGGTTCGCCGAAGCCCGGGGTGCGTTCGATTTCCAGCAGGCGCTGTTTGGTGGTGATGCCGCCGGGGGCGGAGAAGCCGTTGAGGGTGTGGTCGGCGGCGAGGACTCGGTGGCAGGGGATGATCAGGGGGATCGGATTGCGGCCCAAGGCTTGTCCGACGGCCTGGGCCGCGCTGGGGGCTCCGATGCGCTCGGCGACCTGGCCGTAGCTGAGGGTGTGGCCTGGATCGATGGCGCGGGTCACCTGGTAGACGGCGCGGTGGAATTCCGGAATTCCCTTGGTGGTCACCGGAATCCAGCGCAGATCGTCGAGTTCTCCGGCGAGGTGTGCCTGGATGCGTGCGATGGCGTCGGCGATCGGGTCGGTTGGTGCGGCCTCGGGGATGGCATCAGCGCCCGGAATCCGGCTGCTCGGTTGCACGATCCTGGCCCGCGTCGCGGCGGGGCTCGCCTCCGGCAGCCGGAACCGGAATACCGCGTCATCGGTCCAGGCGATCGCGCAGGGGCCGATCGCGGTGTCGAACAGCGCCGACCCGGTGACCGGGCGCGCGGAAGCACTCATACGCTCAGTGTGCACGCGGGGTCCGACATCTTCGAGCAGTCCAGTCCAGTTCTCAGAAACTGGCCTGGAATCCACTGGCGGTCGGCTTTACCGCTCCGCAACTCGGGTTCGAGATCCGCTGCCGCGCGGTCCGCTCGGGGCGCGGCAGTGCCGCCGCATCGGGATCCGGCACATCGCCGCGGCCGTAGATTGCGGCGAGATCGACGTATTGGCGCTGGTTTTCGTAGTACGAGGGCGACCGGTCGGCCAGCGGTCCCGGTGTGTGGAACCGCTCGAGGCGAAAGACCGCACCGGGCTGCCTCGGTGCGTACCGATGCACGAGGTAGCCGAAGAAGGCGATGACGAGGACGGTGGCGAGGGCGCTCATAATGGACAGCGTGCGCCGAACTGGCCTTGCCATTAAATATCCAATTCGCTAATACTGGACTTTATGTCGACGAGAGTGATCGGTGCCGCCAGCCTGGCCCGCGATCTAGGGCGCTGGCGCCATGCGGATGAGAACGGCGAACCGGGCGAACGCCGGTCGACGCGCCCGGCCTATCTGGCCCTCGCCGAAGGCATCCGACTGCTCATCCACGACGGTCGCGCACCGCTCGGCGTCGCCCTGCCCAGTGAGCGCGACCTCGCCGGCACCCTCGGCGTCAGTCGCACCACCATCACCTCGACCTACAGCCTGTTGCGCGAACACGGCTATCTGATCAGCCGCCAGGGCTCACGCAGCACCGTCGCCCTCCCGCGCGACGTGCAGCACGACGGCACCAAACCTGCCCGCAGCATCCTGGCGATGATGGCGCAGCCGGAACTGCCGACCATCGATATGACCTACGCCGCGATGGCCGCGCCCCTGGAGATGCAGGATGCGTACTCCGTTGCACTGCAAGGTATTCCGGCCTATCTCGGCACGCACGGCATGGACCCCGTCGGTGTGCTCGCACTGCGCGAGGCGCTGGCCCGCCGCTACACCGAGCGTGGCCTGCCCACCGAACCGGACCAGATCCTGGTCACCCTCGGCGCCCAGCACGGGCTGCGCCTGCTGCTCAATGTGCTCACGGCGCCAGCGGCCCGGGTGCTCATCGACCATCCGACCTATCCCAATGCCATCGAGGCTATCCGGGACGTCGGCGCCCGGCCGGTGCCGGTGCCGCTGCGTCCGGAAACCCCGGAGTCCGGCTGGGATCTCGATGGAATCCGCAGCGCCGCAAGGCAAACCGCGGCCACCCTGGCCTACCTGGTGCCGGACTTCAACAATCCGACCGGCCTGCTGCTCGATGCCGACAGCCGTGCCGAACTGGCCGCCATTGCCCGCGAAACCCGGATGACCGTGGTGATCGACGAGTCGATGGTGGACCTGAGTCTGACCGACCGGACCGCCCCACCCCCGGTCGCGGCCTTCGCCAAGGGCACCGAGATCGTCACCATCGGTTCGGCCTCGAAATCCTTCTGGGGCGGTCTGCGCGTCGGCTGGATCCGCACCGGTCAATCGTTGATCGCGAAACTGCTCGGCATCCGCTCCACCGTCGACCTCGGCACCCCCGTCATGGACCAGCTCGCCACCATCCATCTGCTCGAGCACGCCGACACCATCCTCACCCGCCGCCGCGACCAACTCCACTCCCAGCGCGCGGCCCTGCTCACCACCCTCGCCGAGGAACTCCCGGACTGGCGCGCCATCGTCGGCGACGGCGGCATGTCCGTCTGGGCGCAGCTGCCAGCCCCCGTCTCGACCGCTCTGGCCGCCACCGCCCCAAACCACGGCGTATTACTCGCCGCCGGACCGAGATTCGGCGTCCAGGGCGCCTTCGAACGCTTCATCCGCCTCCCCTTCACCCACCCCGAACCCGAACTGCGCCTAGCAGTCAAATCCATAGCCGCCGCCTACGAAGCCCTCACCCCCCGCGCCGCCGACCCCCTCCAACCCCTCACCTGCTACTGAGGCCCGTCCGGGTCGCGCCCCGCCTCCCATCAAGGTCCGCCGGTCCTGAGCAGTCCAGTGCCCAGTCCACTGGCGCCGAGTTCATCGGCCGCGATGGGCTCCCGCAGAGCGAGTGACTACCTCGCACATGTTGTGGAGTCTTGTTGCCGAATTGGCGCGGTTTTTGGCCGTGGCACAGGTGACGTGCCTATGTGGACGGCTGAGGCGCAATCATGCCCGCCGCTAGGTGATTTGGTCGGTCGCCGTGACGGCGGTGTGGTGGCACGATTGCAGGTTCGGCGTCTTCGGTAACAGGCACCGTGGGGTATGCGGTATGACAACTGGATATGCGCGAGCCCTCGGTGCCCAGATGGTCGATCCGCAACTTATTGTCGTACTGTCAATACAGTCCGGGGGTGGCTCCCGGGAGCGCCGCGTCGGCGGTGCGCTGGATCAACGACGAACCGAGGTAAGGCGTGAGTACACCATCCACCGCCACCAAGCAGGGTCCGCTTGCGGGCATCAAGGTCATCGAGTTGGCCGGGATCGGGCCGGGTCCGCATGCGGCACTGCTGCTCGCCGACCTCGGCGCCGATGTGGTTCGGGTACAGCGGCCGGGGATGCTGCCCGGTTTCATGGAGCGGCCGCAGTGGCGCGGGCGCACCATTGTCGAGGCGAATCTGAAGGATCCGGCGGATATCGAGAAGGTGCTCGCACTCGCCGAAAAGGCCGATGTGCTGATCGAGGGGTTTCGTCCGGGCGTCACCGAGCGCATGGGCCTGGGCCCCGACGTCGTGCTCGCGCGCAACCCGCGTCTGGTCTACGGCCGGATGACCGGCTGGGGGCAGGACGGACCGCTGGCCGATCGCGCCGGACACGACATCAATTACATCTCGCTGACCGGTGTGCTGCACGCGATCGGGCGCAAGGGGGAGCGGCCGGTACCGCCGCTGAATATGGTCGGCGACTTCGGTGGCGGCTCGATGTTCCTGGTCTTCGGCATTCTCGCGGCGCTGGTCGAGCGGCAGAGCTCCGGCAAGGGACAGGTCATCGACTCGGCGATGATCGATGGGGCGCTTGCCCTTTCGCACATGATCTGGGGCATGCGCGGTATGGGCCTGTGGTCCGATGAGCGCGGCACCAACCTGCTCGACACCGGTATGGCCTTCTACGACACCTACGAAACCTCCGACGGCAAGTACATGGCGGTCGGCGCGATCGAACCGCAGTTCTACGCGGAACTCTTGCAGGGCTTGGAGATCGATCCCGAGGGCCTGCCGATGCAGATCGACCCGAACGGTCAGGATCAGCTCGAGAAACTGTTCTCGGAGAAGTTCAAGACCAAGACCCGCGACGAGTGGGCCGCGATCTTCGACGGCACTGACGCCTGCACAACACCGGTGCTGACCTTCACCGAGGCCGAACAGAATCCGCACATCGTCGCCCGTACCGGACTCATCGAGATCGACGGCGTCGTCCAGCACGCCCCGGCCCCACGCTTTTCGCGCACCCCCACCGCCACGCCCACCCCGCCGCCCAGCGAGGCGACGCCGATCGAATCCGTCTGGGCGGATTGATGATTCACCTCTGACGAAGAGCGTCGCGATGCCGACAGGCCCCGGTTTCTACCGTGGCCTGTGTCGCTTCAGATGCTCTGATCAGCTCCGGAGCCATTGGCCTGCGAGCTGATTCAGCCGACAGTCGCTCGAGCGAACTGTCCGGCGGCAGTCGCAGTTCGGCCGCGTAGCCGAGGACGCGACGATCGCGTTGGAGCGCGCTCCGACTTCGAGGCGGCCGCCGCTGGCTGCGGCGCAGTATGGCCGAATCCGAGCCCGGATTCGGTCCGGAACTGCTCTTCATACAGCACGGGAGCAGGACCCAGCAGTACTGGCCGAATTCGCCTGCGCGGCCCGCATATCCTGCGTCCCTGCGAGTGTGTCGAACTGGCGAGCAGCACCGCACCCACCGGCATGCCGCTGCCGGTCTGCAAACGTGCCCTAGTGGCGGGTCCACTCCGGTTGGGCGAAATGGGCAATGCGGGCTTCGGTAGCGTCCCGGTCGAGTAGGACGACCTCGCGGAACTGCCAGAGCATCGCACCGGTCGGGGCGTGGATGGTCATATTCTCGCCGAGGCGCATTTGCAGCAGGCCGGCGCCTTCGAGGGTGGTCGATGGCGCGTCGGCGCGCAGAGCAACGTCCTTCGGGGACACCCAGTGCGGGACATCATCGGCGGCCAGCCTGTCCAGATCCACGAGATGGACCGAGTGGACCTCCGCCGGATTGGGCCGCAGCTCGCCGGCATCGTCGAGGGCCGCGACAATCGGGGTGATCACGAAACCCGACGTGGCGGGAAAGTCGTCGAGTCTGCCGAGGACGTCGGCCCGGGTCGCGGTCAGACCGAGCTCTTCGTGCAGCTCGCGAATCGCGGCCTGTTCGGTGGTTTCGCCCGCATCGACCCGCCCACCCGGCAACCCCCACTGCCCGGCATTGCGCCCGCGATATGCCCGTTTGATGATGATCACCGATAACGGGCCGTCCGGTTCATCGACCACGCAGAGCAGCACCGCGGCGCGACGAAGGCCCGGCGCGTCCGGGACCTCGGTGTGTGGAAACCCGCCGAGCCGGGTGCTGGCCGTTGCGCGGAAGTCGGCGATGCTGGTGGGGACGCGAGGTCCCGTGGTGGGGCCCATCCTTCGATCTTGCCCCAGCAGCCGGGCTTCGGTGTCGTCGGTTCTCACACATCGGCACGCTCTCGGCTCCGGCCGACCTCACGCCGCTGTGCGCGCCGCACCCTGGTTTGCCGCATCGGCCACGCCGCGGGTCACCAGCTTGGCGATTCGGGCGACGAGGGTGCGTGGGCGACGGGGCATCAGGTGCGCGGAAGCGAAGTTTCCAGCACCGGGGACCACATAGCCCCTGTTGCGTTCGAGGGCGCGCAGGGCCGACCGGACGACGTGCGCCGCGCTGTCCATGGACGGGCCGATCGCGGCCTTGCGGGTGCCGACCACGTCGAAGAACTGGGTCTCCGTCGGCCCCGGGCACAAGGCCAGAACCTTGACGCCGCGATCGCGGTATTCGCTCCACAGGGAAAGGCTGAAGTTGAGGACGAAGGCCTTTCCCGCGGCATAGGTGGCGAAGTACGGCGAGGGCTGGAAGGCGGCGATCGAGGCGACATTGACGATCTCGCCGCTGCCGCGCTCGAGCATGCCCGGGATCAACCGGCGCGTAAGACCGGCCAGCGCAACGACATTGACCATCAGCTGGTCCTGCTCACGATCGGCGGCGAGTTCCTCGAACCGACCCGCGCTGCCGAATCCGGCATTGTTGATCAGGACGTCTATCGAAAGTTCAAGGGCCGCAAGCTCATTTGCGATCCGGCTCGCCGCGTCCACATCGGTCAGGTCCTGGCCGATGACATCTACCCGGACGCCGTGCCGGTTACGCAATTCGGCGGCAAGGGATTCCAGGCGATCCAGCGAGCGGGCGACCAGCACCAGATTGTCACCGCGCGCCGCGAGCTGCGCGGCGAACTCGGCCCCGATACCGGATGAGGCGCCGGTGACGAGGGCGGTTCTTCCCGAGTGGGTCATATCTAACTCCTTCGATCGGATGCGACACAAGAGTAGCCATATTTTCTAGAACTGCAACATTCATGTTGCAGTTAATCGAAAAACCGCTCGTCAGCTGTACTATGTCCAGAAGATCTCAGCGAAGAGGAGCCCATGCCGCCCACATCCGCCCGCCCGCTGCGCGCCGACGCCGAACGCACCATGCGCGCCATCCTCGACGCCGCGGAACGAGTGCTGAGCGAAAACCCCAACGCGACACTGGAACAGATCGCCGAAGCCGCGGGAGTCGCCCGAACCACCGTGCACCGCCGCTTCGCCAGCCGCGAAGAGCTGCTGCACACCATGGCGCTCAACGCCTGGCGCCGCATCGACGCGGCCGTCGACGCGGCCCGCCCCCAAACCGCACCCCCCATGGTCGCCCTACACCAGGCCACCGCCAATGTCATCGAAATCAAATACGGCGCCGCATACGCACTCGACCGAGCCGACGAATCCGCCCCCGAGGTAGCCGACCTACAGGCCCGCGTCTTCGCAAAATGCGACGCCGCCCTAGCCCTAGCCCAATCCGCCGGCATCATCGCCCCCGACGCCGACCTACTCTGGGTCCGCCGCGTCTACCTAGCCCTCATCACCGAAACCGTCCACGGCACCCCCGACCTCGACGCCACCACCGACCCCGACACCCTAGCCACCCGCCTGATCACCACCCTCCTCTCCGGCGTCGGCCCCAAACGCCATTAGCAGCCGAGAATGCGCTGGTGCAGGTGCTTCTCGACGTTTACCTGCATCAGCGCATGGTGATCGCTCGTCCAGGTGTGGTTGCTGACTTGTGTGCTGGGCAGTGCGGAGGTTGCAGTGGGGTCGGAGTCGAAGGGGCTCGTTGTGATCCATGAGCGTGGACGGGTTCCGGTGGGGGGCGGGCGGCTGGAGGCTCCCGTGTGCGGCGAGCCGGTCGGTAGGTGAGAATCCAGGCAGCGTGACTGGGCGCGGAGAGCGGAGGGACCGGGAGTGTCAGCTTGGGGTGAGGTCGTTGTCGGCCTGGTAATTCTGGTCGGGGTGCTCGGGATCATCGTGCCGATACTGCCCGGGGTCATTCTGATCTTCGGGGCGATCGCGGTCTGGGCGTTTGTGACCGGTGGGGCGACGGCTTGGGTCGTATTCGCGATCAGTAGCGCGTTTCTGGTGCTCTCCGGGATCATCAAGTACACGTGGCCGGGGCGGAAGATGAAGGATGCGGGGGTTTCCAACCGGGCGCTGTTCGTGGGGGCGGTACTGGGCATCGTGGGCTTCTTCATCATCCCGGTGGTCGGGTTGTTCGTGGGATTCGTTCTTGGCGTGTACCTTTCGGAACTCCACCGCCTCCGTGAGAACCAACCCGCCTGGCAGGCAACGGTTCACGCGCTCAAGGGCGTCGGTCTGTCGATGCTCATCGAACTCTTCGGCGCACTGCTGGCGACCGGGGTGTGGGTCATCGGCGCCATCGTGACCTGAGTCGAGGCGGGCTCCGTCGGGGCAGCGCGAGACCTACACCTACGACTACAAAACCCGATCGACACCGGGGCCAGCTACGGCATCGGTGGCGTGGCTACGAGGTGACGTAGGCGATGACGGCGACGATCAGCACGATGATGGCTCCTACCGCCGCCAGGATGATGAATGCGGAGGAGATGATTCCGCAGATGTAGCCTGCCATCACCAAGCCTCGGCCGCCGATTGTGCCGTCGGAGCGATCGATCTCGGCCAGGGCGCGCCGTCCCATGAACCAGGCGAACGGGCCGATCAGGGTGCACACCACCAGGCTCAGAATTCCGAGGATCAATATCAACACGGCCTGGGGATGATCCGCCGGTAGGTGTGGATAACCTGGGTAACCGGCCCCCGCTGGAGTTTCGGTCATGCAGGAAGCGTATGACAGACCGCCCTGAAGCGGGATGAATCTGTGTCGCTCCGCGGCGACCACCCGCCTACGGCCGGGTCGCACTCACTCGATGGCAGGGAACGGAATCGTATCCGCCGCTTCGAGTTTCGGGATCTCATCGCGTCGCAGCGGCAGGGTCGGCTGTTCGGTGCGCGGGATCGGCAGGGTGGGTGCGGGATCGGTCGGAATCTTGCGTGCGCGGGCGGGCAGTCGATAGAACGCCCGCGCGTTGTCCTCGAGCACCTTGAACATATCGGTGCCGACCACATCGCAGATCAGATCGACGTCGGAGTCCACGAAGGGCCGTCCCGCCCTGGTGCCGGGCAGATCCGTGCCGAACATGAGCGCCTCGGGATTGACAGCGTGGATGCGGCGCAGCGTATCGGCCACATTCATGTGCACCCGCCCGAAACCGGTCGCCTTCACCCGCGCGCCGCCATCGACCAGATCGAGCAGGTAGGGCAGGCCCTCCTCGGACATGCCGAGGTGGTCGATGGAGAGCACCGGAAGTTTCGAGATCACCGGTTGCAGCGAGGTGAGCATGGTGCCGTCGATATAGACCTCGACATGCCAGCCGACCAGCTCGTGCGCCCGCAGCGCCAGCCGGGTCATCGCGGTGATATCCGCGGCCGCGCGCTTGACGTTGAACCGCAGTGCCCGCACGCCGATCCGGTCGAGTTCGCTGATCTCGGCATCGGTGGCATCGGGGTCCAGTGTGGTGACACCGACCCAGCCCTCGCCCAGTTTCGCGAGTGCCGCCTTCAGGTAGGTCTGATCGGTGCCTTGGAAGGATCCGCTGACCACGGCCCCGCCGCCGACATCGAAGCGAGACATGCGCTTTCGGTAATCGGCAATGGTGAACGGGTCGGGCAGGTAGCCCTCGTTCTCGGCCAGCGGGAACCCCGGGTCGAAGATGTGGAGATGGGCATCGAACACTTGTACAGAATGCCTCAGTAAAGGATTTTCCGCTGCCGTAGACCCGACAGGATTTTGCACTGCTGCGGCCGTATCGGATTGTCGAGTGCCACAGGAGGTGACGTGCACCCCCTGTGGCACCGGCACTAGACCTTGTGCGGTTCGCTGGCGCGCAGCATGTCCTCGCGCTCGACGACCTTGACGCGCTCGCGGCCCTCCGGCTCACCGAGTGCGCGCTCGTGCGCGTCGAGGCGGTACCAGCCCTGCCAGGTGGTGAACGGGATGCCCTTGCCCTCGAGGAATTCGGTGACGGCGTCCAGTTCCGGCTTCTCGGCCGGGGTGAAGTTCACGCTGTCGTCGAGCAGGCAGGCCACGGTCTCGTTGGCATCGCCCTTGGTGTGGCCGATGAGGCCGACCGGACCGCGCTTGATCCAGCCGGTGACGTAGGTGGCAGGCAGATAGCGCTGTGCACCATCGGCGTCCTCGTCGGCGATGACGCGTCCGGCCTCGTTCGGGACCACACCGGCCTGATCGTCGAACGGCAGGTTGGTGAGGTTCTGTGACAGGTAGCCGACGGCGCGGTAGATGGCCTGGACGTCCCAGTCCCTGAAGACACCGGTGCCCTTGACATTGCCGGTGCCGTCGAGCTGGGTGCGCTCGGTGCGCAGGCCGACGACCCTGCCGTCCTCACCGATGATCTCCGCGGGGGATTCGAAGAAGTGCAGGAACAGCTTGTGCGGGCGGTTGCCGACATCGCGGATGGCCCACTGCTCGAGCGTATTCGCGATCATGTCGACCTGCTTGGAGTGCCGACGCGCGGCCTCGGAGCCCTCGTCGTAGTCGATGTCCTCGGGATCGACGATGACCTCGATGGTCGGGGAGTGGTCGAGTTCGCGCAGCTCGAGCGGCGTGAACTTGGCCTGCGCCGGGCCGCGGCGGCCGAAGACGTGCACCTCGACCGCCTTATTGGCTTTCAATCCGGCGTGGACGTTTGGCGGTATCTCGGTCGGCAGCAGTTCGTCGCCGGTCTTGGCGAGCACACGCGCGACATCGAGTGCGACATTGCCGACACCGAGGACGGCGACCTTCTCGGCCTCCAGCGGCCAGGTGCGCGGCACATCCGGATGTCCGTCGTACCAGGACACGAAGTCCGCGGCGCCGTAGCTGCCGTCCAGGCCGATGCCGGGGATGTCCAGCGCGCGGTCGGCGTTGGCGCCGGTGGAGAAGATCACCGCGTCATAGAACGTGCGCAGATCGTCGAGGGTGATGTCGGTGCCGTAGTCGATATTGCCGAGCAGGCGGACCTGCGGCTTGTCGAGCACCTTGTGCAGGGCGGTGATGATGCCCTTGATGCGCGGGTGGTCCGGCGCGACGCCGTAGCGGATCAGACCGAACGGCGCCGGCATGCGCTCGTACAGGTCGATGCTCACCTCGGCATCGGACTTCATCAACGCGTCGGCGGCGTAGATACCGGCCGGTCCTGCGCCTACGATCGCGATGCGAAGCGGGCGAGTCCCGGCGGTGTGCGCGTCAGGCCCGGAGGTGGCAGCTTGCGTAACCACGGAGGGCTCGCGCGCACCGCTAGTCGACTCTGCACTGTGTTCGGTCATCTCTTACGCGCACCCTTATGGTCGAAACAATTATGGCGTCAGTCTTAGCTTAGGCTAACTTGGCGCACCTTTTGGTTGCACCTGACGATGCGGACAGGCGGCTCGCGGCTGCGCAGTCGCTACGTTGGTGAGCTGGCATATGGCTATGACAGCAGGCCGCAGTCTCGCGATTCTATCGGTGGCGCATGGCGCACCCTGCGGGCGGTGCGTGAACCGGATGGTTGCCACCCGGGCTCACTTACCCGAGTACCCACTGTCCGGTTGGCTATCGAATTATTGCTGTGCCGCTGCCGTGCGGGGTCGCGCCCGGTCCGGGGGCGCCTGTCGGATACCGCTGCCCACCAGGGATGATCGACCCATGACAGAGCAGCAGGGCGCCGATGACGAACCGGTGATCGAGGTCGACCAGACCGATCGGCGCACGATGGCGCCGTTCATCGCGGCAGCCGTATTCGCGGCCGTCGTCCTGGTCGCCATCGTGCTGGGCGCGGTGCTATCGCCCGCTGAGAAAAATGTCACAGAATCGGACAAGATCGCGGCCGCGGTGCATCGCTATGCAGAGGCCAGGGGCACCACCGACAACACACCGCCACCCGCGGTGGCCTGCCAAGGATTCGACGAGAGCAAGTCGCCGCTGGCCGCCCAGTTCGGTGGCGCTGTGGCCGGAAAGTCGATCAAGGTCACCAACATTGACAACGCCATGGTCGATGGCGATAGGGCGAAGGCGAACGTGACCATCGCGGTCGACGGCCGGGAGACGCCGGCGACGTGGAATTTGGTTCGCTCCGGCGACCGCTGGATCGTCTGCAACTGATTACCCGGCGTGGCGCTGACCTGGGTTTGACAGGGCGGCCCCTGCCCAGGCAATCTCGGACACAGGTCATGAGAACCAGCGTCAAGCCCCGGCTGGCTGGTCGGCAACCCTCCTCCACGGTGGGGTGCTCCGGGTGACGACCTGGCCGCGCACCGAAACCCAGGTGCGGCAAGCGTGGATTCACAGGAGGATCGCATGACATATGCCGGTGACATCACCCCCCAGCAGGCGTGGGAGTTGTTGCGCGACAATCCCGAGGCCGTCTTGGTCGATGTGCGCACCGAGGCCGAATGGCGCTTCGTCGGCGTCCCCGATACGAGTTCGATCGATCGGCCGACGGTGCTGATCGAATGGGTCGACACCAGTGGCGCCCGCAACGGTGAGTTCGTCGCACAGCTGACCTCGGCGCTGGAGGGGCGCGATCCGGCGGCGCCCGTCGTCTTTCTGTGTCGCTCCGGGCAGCGTTCCATCGGTGCCGCGGTCGCCGCGACCGGTGTCGGGATCGAACCGTCGTACAACGTGCTCGAGGGCTTCGAGGGCCCCATCGACGAGTTCGGTCACCGCGGCGGCTCCGGCTGGCGCGCATTCGGTCTGCCGTGGCGGCAGTCATGATCACCGGGGGTGCGTTCGACAAACCGCTGCCCAAGGGGGTCGGCCCCGCGACGCTCGGCGTCCGAGGCGGCCTGCGCCGCTCCGGATTCGAGGAGACCGCCGAGGCGCTGTACCTGTCCTCCGGTTTCGTCTATGAGAGCGCCGAGGCGGCCGAGGCCGCGTTCACCGGCGATATCGAGCATTTCGTCTACTCCCGCTACGGCAACCCGACGGTGGCCATGTTCGAGGAGCGACTGCGCCTGATCGATGGCGCCGAGGCCTGTTTCGCGACCGCGAGCGGTATGTCGGCGGTATTCACCGCGCTCGGCGCGCTGCTGGGTGCGGGCGATCGACTGGTGGCCGCGCGCAGCCTCTTCGGCTCGTGCTTCGTGGTGTGCAATGAGATCCTGCCGCGCTGGGGTGTGGAGACCGTCTTCGTCGACGGCGATGATCTGGACCAGTGGGAGCAGGCGCTGTCGGTGCCGACCCAGGCCGTGTTCTTCGAGACGCCGGCCAACCCGATGCAGACGCTGGTCGATGTGCGCCGAGTGACCGAACTCGCCCATGCCGCGGGCGCGAAGGTGGTGCTGGACAACGTCTTTGCCACCCCGCTGCTGCAGCGCGGTTTCGAACTCGGCGCGGATGTGCTGGTGTATTCCGGCACCAAGCACATCGACGGTCAGGGTCGGGTGCTCGGCGGCGCGATTCTCGGCCCGCACGACTACATCGACGGTCCGGTGAAGAATCTTATGCGCCATACCGGTCCGGCGCTGAGCCCGTTCAATGCGTGGACCCTGCTCAAGGGTTTGGAGACCATGCCGCTGCGGGTGCGTCATTCGACCGAATCCGCATTGCGCATCGCGCGCTTCCTCGAGGGCAACAAGTCCGTCTCCTGGGTGCGCTATCCGTATCTGGAGTCGCATCCGCAACACGAGCTGGCGACCAGTCAGATGAGCGGCGGCGGCACGGTGGTCACCTTCGAGTTGAACGCGCCGGCGCACGAGGCGAAGAAGCGCACCTTCGAGGTGCTCAACCGGTTGCGCATCATCGATATCTCCAACAACCTCGGTGACTCCAAGACCCTGATCACCCATCCCGCCACCACCACCCACCGCGCCATGGGCCCCGAGGGCCGCGCCACCATCGGCCTGTCCGACGGTGTCGTGCGCATCTCGGTTGGGCTCGAGGATGTCGAGGATCTGCTGGCCGATTTGGACCATGCGCTGAGCTAGTAATCCGACGAAACGGGGCGCGGTGGCATCGTGCGCCCGCTTGGCGTTCGGACTCAACCGTGCCGGTGAGTCGCTGTCGGCTCGCTGCAGTGTCGGGTGTCGTGCCATTAGATGTGGCTGGCGCCGATGAGCGGTTCCGGTCTCATTCGCGCCGGTGAATGGCTGACGGTTGGCTGCGTGGCCGGGCCTGCGTGGGGTGTCGTGTCGCAGGTGTGGCTGTCGACGATGAGTCGTTCCGGGTTTCGTTCGTGCGGGTGACGGCTGTCGGCTTGCTGCGCCGCCGGGCCTGCGTCGGGTGTCGTGCCGAAGATGTCGCTGCCGACGATGAGCGCCGCGGTCCGGGGGGTGCCGGTAAGAATCGTGTCACCTGGTACATGAGCCCATCGGTTAGTGGCTCGGCACGCACGAACCTGTTCCCGATCTCCGGTATCGACGAATTCAGCTCGGCCACAACTCGATCCAATATCACGCGTCAGATCTACGAACGCCGACTCGAGCAAGTGCCGTTGCGGTGTTGTCACAGATTCGGACGGTTCTGCACCCAGTGAAACGGCGTGCTTCGTTGCGGGAAGTTGTTCGGGTCGATCCGGTCGAGGGCGATTGTTACCTGGTGGCCGTCCAGTTCGCCGGTCAGCACGGCTTTGTCGGGGGCGGGTTGCTGGAAGGTGAGTGTGCCCAACGGATTCCGAGTGCGGCCGGGCTTCACCGCCGATCCGGATTGCAGCGTCCCGGCGGTCAGCCGGATCCGATGGGCGGCGGCGTCCACGTCGGCGGGTACGGTCACCAGGGTGTCGTCCATCCGCTGGTAGGTAATCGTATTGGGATAGTCGAACACCACCGTTTTCCAACGGGTTTCGTCGGTGGTCAGCGGCGGCACCGCCTCGCCGTCGCGGGTGAACTGCGACACCGACCAGATGCCGTACAGCGGAGGTTTGGGTCGATCAGGCCCGCCACCACGCCAGGCGTGCCAGCCACCGTGCACCAGCGCCGCCGCAATCCAGATGCCGAGCGCGACCTGCGCCAATGCCGCGATACGGCGAGATCTCGTGGTGTGGAACGGATGCGGCACGGTGGAAGGGCCGGTGGTGCGGTTGAGCAGCAAAGCTTGCATCAGCCGCGGCGCCTCGGGAGTCAGCAGCACCAGCGACATCAGCAGAAAGTGCGTGGATGAAATCTTCTCCGGCACATCGAAGGTCATGTTCAGTACGACGATCTGCAGCGTGTCGATCAGGGTCAGCAGCGCGCCGAGCAGCGCGGTCCGCGGAATGAACAGCAAGACCGCCGCAGTGAGTTCCGCGGCGCCGAGCAGCATCTCGTACGGTCTCGACACACCTACCTGCGACCACAGCACGGCCATCGGCGTGAGGTCACCGTAATTGGTCAGCAGCGTGGTCAGCGAGGGCTGCGGCATCTGCGTCGGAATCGCCTTGGCGAAGCCGAAGCTCAACATCTGGCCGGCCAGCAACAGCCGGATGACGAGGAGATACCAGCCTGCGAGCGTGCGATAGTGCGTGCGGCGCCGGTCCAGCACCGACCACACCGCCGTCCCGGCCACAGCGACGGCCAGGATGCAGAACAACAGCACCCAGAAAATGGTCTGGTCACCGACGCCGTTCGGATACAGCTGTGCGGTGGTACCGAACAGGTGCTGGCTCACCCAGTTCAGGGCGGGCTGCATTTTCTGGATATGCCAGTACTGCGCGTCGTAGCCCAGCCAGCGGCCGAACCATCCGGTCAGCACGAAGACGATCGGCGGAGTCAGTAAGCAGAACAAGCCGAAGTACAGGAAGCAGAACCGGAACGCGATGCGGGTGAGCGGTTTCCACCCCGCCGGCTCGGGACCGGTTCGCCCGAGGACGCCGGTCACTGCTGCATTCTCGGATCGTGTGCGGGGTCGGGATACACGGGAGGGCAACCACGCTCGTTCGCCTCGGAGCGTAGTTCGTAGTGCCAGGGCTCGTTGCGGTAGATCTGGCACAGTCCGTATTCGGCGCCGTGCCCGGACAGCCACATACTGGCGTCGAAGCCGAGGTCGATCGCGTTGCCGGACACGTGCGCAAAGGTGTCCGCGGAGGCGACCCATCGGACCGCTTCGGCTTCCGAGCCGTACGTCGAGACCGCTTCACGACGAAGCTGATTCTGGTAGGCCGGGGAACGCCATCCGCTGTTGACATAGAACTCGATGCCCTCGCCAGCGGCAGCCGCCGCCGCTTCGCGCAAGGCGTGAAGCAGAGCGGAGTCGAGGTTGGCTATGCCGGGATACTCGTCATCGAACACTGTTACGCCGCCGGGCAGGGCACCGTCCTCCTCGGTAGCCCTGCCGCTGGGTCCGCCGCGAAGGACTTCGCGGAACGAGGGCACCCATGACCATGCTGATCGATGGACGCGGGTTTTGACGATCGCGGCGGTGACGGCGCCCAGGCCGACGCCGGTGGGCCTGCGAGTCCTGGGGGACCTTGTTCGCGTGGCGGTTGTTCGACTCATGCTGCCAGTCAAGGCAGCGTGATGTTGCCAGCCCGTATGTGGTTTTCGGTATGCCGACGATATGCGCGGGTTCGTAGCATCGGGAGTATGCGTGTGCTGGTCGTCGAGGACGAGCCCTATATGGCAGAAGCCATCCGCGATGGGCTGCGCCTGGAAGCGATCGCCGCCGACATCGCCGGTGACGGCAACACCGCTCTGGAACTGCTGAGCACCAATGCCTACACCATCGCTGTCCTCGACCGCGACATCCCCGGCCCCTCCGGCGACGAGATCGCCCAACGCGTTGTCGCTTCCGGCAGCGGCATGCCGATCCTCATGCTCACTGCTGCCGACCGTCTGGATGACAAGGCCACTGGGTTCGAACTCGGCGCCGACGACTACCTCACCAAGCCGTTCGCACTCCGAGAGCTCGTGCTCAGGCTCAGAGCACTCGACCGCAGGCGCGCACACAACAGACCGCCCGTGCGCGAGATCGCGGGCCTGCGGCTGGACCCGTTCCGCCGCGAGGTCTACCGCGACGGCCGCTACATCGCGCTCACCCGCAAACAGTTCGCCGTACTCGAAGTCCTCGTCACCGCCGAAGGCGGTGTCGTCAGCGCTGAAGAGCTCCTGGAGCGGGCGTGGGATGAGAATGCCGACCCGTTCACCAACGCCGTGCGCATCACCGTCTCGGCACTGCGCAAACGCCTCGGCGAACCCTGGATCATCGCTACCGTCGCCGGCGTCGGCTACCGCATCGACAACACAGCACCCAGCACCGGGCGTGCGGGAGTGGCTCGTGGATAGGGCGCCCGGGTTGAGCGTTCGCCTCAAACTCACCCTCAGCTACGCCGGGTTCCTCATGCTCGCAGGCGTCTTGCTGCTCGCTGCTGTGTGGGTGTTCCTGCTGCGGGGGCGTACCTCAGCCGGCAGTCTCGTTCCCAGCTTCTCCAATCTCCTGCGCGTCTTCGACCCAAGCAGCAACTTCGGCCCAGTCGTCTTCGTTCCAGCGGCAGCCGTTGTGCTGGCGTTCCTGCTGGTGTTCGGTCTGCTGGGCGGGTGGATTCTCGCCGGCCGCATGCTCGCCCCGCTGAATCGCCTCAAAGAGGCCACACGCATGGCCGCGAACGGATCGCTCTCCCACCGAATCCGGCTACCGGGCCGCAGAGATGAGTTCCGCGAACTTGCTGACAGCTTCGACGCCATGCTCGCACAGCTCGAAGCACATGTCGCCGAACAGCAGAGGTTCGCCGCCAACGCCTCCCACGAACTGCGGACCCCGCTGGCGATCACCCAGACCCTCCTCGATGTGGCCCGCAACGATCCGAACCGCGATAGTGGCGAGCTCACCGAACGTCTCCGCGCTGTCAACGCCCGAGCGATCGAACTCACCGAGGCATTGCTCCTGTTCAGCCGTGCCGACCAGCGATCCTTCACCCGCGAACACGTCGACCTGTCCCTCATCGCCGAAGAAGCCACCGAAACACTGCTTCCCCTCGCAGAGAAGCACGGCCTCACCATCGAAACCTCCGGGGACATCAGCCCCACCGTCGGCTCACCCGCGCTCTTGCTTCAGCTGGCCACGAACCTCCTGCACAACGCCATCGTCCACAACGTCCCCGAACACGGCACCGTGCAGGTCGACACCGCCACCGGCCCCGAATCCGTCATGCTCACTGTCGAAAACACCGGCGACAAACTCACCCCACATCTCGTCTCGACACTCACCGAACCGTTCCAGCGTGGCACCGAACGCATCCGCAGTGACCACGCAGGTGTCGGCCTCGGCCTGGCCATCGTCAAAAGCATCACCCGAGCACACGACGGAACCCTCACCCTCACCCCCCGGGCCGCTGGGGGGCTGTGTGTCACGGTGCAACTACCCGCCGCGCCACCGCACACCCGGAGCTGACGACCAGCGGGAACGCCGCACGGCTCCGACCCGGCCGAGATCGCCCAGTGCCTCTGAGCCGACCAGCACGCGCCACCGACAGGCAAGATCGAAAACCGTTCTCTACCAGTGGATTACGCCATGCCCGAACCCGAGCTTCGCCGCACCCCGCTTGGTAGCGACCAGCTCCGGTTCCTTGCCCAGCAGCGTCCATCGGTCGATCAGCTCGTCCTGGTCCAGCTCCCTTATCACCCGCGGCAAGCTACACCCGCGCCGACCAGCACCGAGCCGCTTTTACTACGGCTTCATGTACCAGGTGACACGATCCTTACCGGCAACCCGTCAGGATTTACGTCGTTATGCGGAGGTCTGCCTCACTACGCTGGGGGTATGCGAATTTCAGTTGCGGCGGACGAGCGGGTGGGTGTGGCCGAGCAGCTCGTTGTGGAACTGGACAGGCGGGGGCTCGAGACCCTGGTGCACGGGGCGTTATCGGATATCGAGCGGAACGACTGGGCCTGGGCCAGTGCGGCGGCGGCGCGGGATGTGATCGAGGGGCGGGCCGACCAGGCGATCGTGTGCTGTTGGACCGGAACGGGTGCGTCGATCGCCGCCAATAAGGTCGCGGGGATCAGGGCCGCGCTGTGCGGTGATGCCGTGACGGCAGCCGGTGCGCGGAAGTGGAACGACGCGAATGTGCTTGCGCTGAGCCTGCGTTCGACTTCCAGCGCGGTGCTGACGGAGATTCTGGACGCCTGGTTCAGCGGCGAGGCGAGTACGGATCCGGATGACCGCGCCAATATCGCCCATCTCTCGAAGATCGAACGCGGTCACTGATCGGTCCTGGTCCGCCTACACCGCTTGTAACGATCCGTCCAGAGCCAGAGCCAGAGCCAGAGCCAGAGCCAGAGCCAGAGCCAGAGCCAGAGCCAGAGCCAGAGCCAGAGCCAGAGCCAGAGCCAGAGCCAGAGCCTTGGGGGTGAGCGCGAGGTTGGGGGTGAGCGCGAGGTTGGGGGTGAGCGCGAGGTTGGGGGTGAGCGCGAGGTTGGGGGTGGTCGTTGTCGGGCTCGTTGACAGCATGCTGTCAAATATGACAGCATGCTGTCATGACGATGAGAACTGTCCATCAGGCCGTCTACAACACGCTCGCCGACTGGGAGGTCGGTGCCGCGACCGCGCATATCAACAATCCGCGCTGGCAGGTCGCTCCTGGGACGTTCCGGGTGCGGACCGTCGGGCCGACGCGGGATCCGATCACCACAATGGCGGGAGTCCGCATCGTGCCGGATGTGGCGCTCGCCGATCTCACCCCCGCCGACAGTGCGATGCTGATCCTGCCCGGGGCCGATCTGTGGATGACCGGCGAAGAACTGGCGCCCTTCACGCACAAGGCGCGGGAGTTCGTCGACGCGGGGGTACCGGTCGCGGGGATCTGCGGCTCCACCTTCGGTTTGGCGAAGGAGGGGCTGCTCGATGACCGGGCGCACACCAGCAATGCGGTCGAAGTTCTTCAGTACAGCGGATATTCGGGTGCCGCGCACTATGTCGCCGAACCCGCCGTGACCGGCGATAACGTGATCACGGCCAGCGCGGTGGCGCCCTTCGAATTCGCGCGTGCGGTGCTCGACCTGCTCGGCGTCTACGAGCCGCGCATCCTCGACGCCTGGTACCGGCTGTACGGGCACGGCGATCCGACGGGCTATGCCGAACTCGCCGAATACGAGATGGCATCGTCGCAGACATGAGCGATACGCCCGAACAAGAGCTGTTCAGCACCGCGGCGATCACCTCGTTCCGGCTGAACGGCCAATTCCTTACCATTGCAGAGGAATTGGCCGGTCCGGCGGGGCTGACCGCCGCCTGGTGGCAGGTGATCGGCGCGGTGCTGCGCGGACCGCTGCCGGTCTCCGGGGTCGCCCGTGCGATGGGCATCACCCGCCAGAGTGTGCAGCGCATCGCGGATCTCTTGGTGGACAAGGGACTTGCCGAATATCGGCCCAACCCGACGCACCGTCGCGCGAAACTCGTCGCGGTCACCGAGGCCGGCCGCGATGCGATCAAACGCATCAACCCACAGCATGCGGTCCTCGCCGCACGCCTCGCCGACGAACTGGGCCCCGAACAGTTCACCCTGACCGTCCAGGTCCTGACCCGACTCTCCGCCGCCCTGGACACCATCACCGACGAAACCTGAACTCCCAGTCGCAGTTCCGCGCGCAATCAGCCCGTGACCGGCGCGTCAGTGATCGGACAACCGAGCGCGCTCGTGTGCAACTGCGCAACGCACTCGCGCTCAACTTGCGCAACCGCGCCATGTAGTCGCGCGTAACCGCTGAACCCGCTCGCGCGTAACCGCTGAACCCGCTCGCGCGTAACCGCTGAACCCGCTCGCGCGTAACCGCTGAACCCGCTCGCGCGTAACCGCTGAGCCGCTCGCGGGTGGCCGCTGGACCTGCTCTCGCGTAACCGTCCAATGCGCTCGCGCACACCCTGCACCCCGCGCGATAGGCGCACCCCTGTGGACGCCGGCACGAAATGGGGATCGAGGCAAAGGGTGCGACTGCCGCCCGGATCAGTCGAAGGGTTTGTCGGTGCGGCCGACCAGGTCGGCGACCGAATCGACGACCAGGGTTGGGCGGTAGGGGAATTGCTCGATGGATGCGCGGCTGGAGATGCCGGTGGTGACCAGGATGGTTCGCATGCCCGCCTCGAGGCCGGAGACGATATCGGTATCCATGCGGTCGCCGATCATGACGGTCGACTGGGAGTGGGCGCCGATTCGGCGCAGTGCCGAGCGCATCATCAGCGGGTTCGGCTTGCCGACGTAATACGGCTCCTTGCCGGTCGCGCGGGTGATCAGCGCGGCGACCGAACCGGTCGCGGGCAGCAGACCGTCGCGGGACGGGCCGGTCGCGTCCGGATTGGTCGCGATGAACCGCGCGCCGCGCTCGACCAGGCGGATCGCGGTGGTGATCGCCTCGAAGGAGTAGGTGCGGGTTTCGCCGAGCACCACGTAGTCGGGATCGCTATCGGTCAGCACATACCCGATTTCGTGCAGTGCGGTGGTGAGTCCGGATTCGCCGACGACATAGGCAGTTCCGTTGGGGCGCTGGTCGTTCAGGAAGGTCGCGGTGGCCAGCGCCGAGGTCCAGATCGCCTCCTCCGGGATATCGAGTCCGGTGTGGCGCAGGCGGGCCTGCAGATCGCGCGGAGTGCGGATGGAGTTATTGGTGAGCACCAGGAACGGGATCTCATTGGCCCGCAGCTCCGCGAGGAACTTATCGGCACCGGGCACCAGATGGTCTTCGTGCACCAGCACGCCATCCATATCGGTGAGGTAGGACAGGATCGGTTCAGCCGGTGTAGTCACGAGTCAATTGTCGGCTATCGGCCAGCCCACCGGGCGAATACCCATCCTGATGCGACCATCCCCACACCATCCCGCAGTGAGCCGCCACCGAGCTACCGCGTGCACCGCACCATCGAGGCGCGCACATCGAACATGAGAGTCTGCCGCCGACGCACAGTCACTGGGCATCCCGCACACGGTGTGGGTTGTGCGCGATGCCTATTCGATATGCATGAGCGAATTATCGGGCGATGGCGGGTGCCATTGGTTGCGTGACTTGCCGCTTTCGATGTGGCCCCGTCGGGAATGGCGGTCGAGTTGGTGTGTGCCTTTGGTATGGCCCTGCACACAGGTCGAGCCGCGCTGACTATGGTCGAGGGGAGGCCGTGTGAGAAGCGATCGCGCAGCGCCCAGGTACGCCGATCGAGGTGCGGGAACTCCCGTGTCGCCCTTGCGGTTGTACCGGGATGCGGTCGCGGGACGCATGCGGCCGACGGTGTGCGGAACCTCCCGTACCGACCGTTGAGCGAAGCGACAGGAGTGGCGCATATGGGTGATCTCAAGCTCGGATACAAGGCGTCGGCGGAACAGTTCGGGCCGCGGGAACTGGTGGAAATCGCGGTGCTGGCCGAGGAGCACGGCCTCGACAGCGCGACGGTCAGCGACCATTTCCAGCCGTGGCGGCACAAGGGCGGGCACGCACCGTTCTCATTGGCCTGGATGGCAGCGGTCGGTGAGCGCACCAAGCGCATCCAACTCGGCACCTCGGTGCTCACCCCGACCTTCCGCTACAACCCAGCCGTCATCGCGCAGGCCTTCGCAACGATGGGCTGTCTGTACCCGGACCGCATCATGCTCGGTGTCGGCAGCGGTGAGGCGCTCAATGAGATCGCGACCGGCTACACCGGCGAATGGCCGGAATTCAAGGAGCGTTTCGCCCGGCTGCGCGAATCCGTCGATCTCATGCGCGCACTGTGGACCGGCGAGCGCACCGATTTCGACGGCGAGTACTACAAGACCGTCGGCGCCTCGATCTACGACGTGCCCAAGGGCGGCATCCCGATCTACATCGCGGCGGGCGGACCGCTGGTGGCACGCTATGCGGGACGCGCGGGTGAGGGTTTCATCTGCACCTCCGGCAAGGGCATGGACCTCTACACCGAGAAGTTGATGCCCGCCGTCGCCGAGGGCGCGGCCAAGATCGGCCGCACCGTCGAGCAGATCGACCGGATGATCGAGATCAAGATCTCCTACGACACCGATCCCGAACTGGCACTGGAGAACACCCGCTTCTGGGCTCCGCTCTCGCTGACCGCAGAGCAGAAGCACTCCATTACCGACCCGATCGAAATGGAGGCCGCCGCCGACGCCCTCCCGATCGAGCAGATCGCCAAGCGCTGGATCGTCGCCAGCGATCCGGACCAGGCCGTCGAGCAGATCAAGCCCTACCTCGACGCGGGCCTCAACCATCTGGTCTTCCACGCCCCCGGCCACGACCAGCGTCGCTTCCTGGACCTCTTCCAGCGCGACCTGGCCCCCCGTCTGCGCGCACTGGGCTGAGCCATCGCCTCGGCGCGCCCGCTTCCATGGGCGCGCCGAGACGCGCGACTCGCCCGAGCCGCACTCACCCACAACACAGCGCAGGTCGCGGCGGTCCCCCCGCACCCTGTGTCGGCCTTCGCGCTCGCTCTGACACCTGTGCTGGGGTGTACATGGTGCGACCGTGTTCCGCCCGGTCGATCGGCCGCGCCGATAAACGTGCGACTCGCTCAGGCTGTTGTGCTCACCGCACTGGATTGCGAAGGTCCCGCACTCTTTGTCGGCCTTCGCGATTGCTTCTGGACTTGTGCGGGTGTAGAGGTTCGGCTGTTGCTCGGCCCGGTCGATTGGGCGTGCCGAGAATGTGTGACTTCCTAGGCTGCCGTGCTGACCGCACTGGATTGCGCAGGTCGCGGGGATTCCGGCACTCTTTGTCGGCCTTCGCGCTCGCTCTAGCACGCACGTGCGGGTGTAAAGGGTGCGGCTGTGTTCGGGCCCGGACTAGCCCCGGGTGAGGGCGAAGATGCGGAGGTCGCGGGTGGTGCGGGTGCGGTAGGCGTCGTATGCGCCGGTGACCTCGACAAAGCGGGCGAATATGGCGTCTTTGTCGGTCTCGACCAGTTCGGCCCGGACCGGAATGCGCTGACCCGCAATGGCGACGGTGGCCTTCGGATTCGCCAGCAGATTGGCCGACCATGCCGGATGTTTTTCCTGGCCGAAGTTGCTGCCGATCACATACAGCATGGCGCCGTCGTGCACATAGAGCAGTGGCTGGGTGCGCGGCTGGCCGGATTTACAGCCGATGGTGGTCAGCAGGATGACCGGTGCGCCGATCGGGCCGAGGATCGTGTACTTGGCGTCGGTGCGCTCGAGCACAGCCCGATCCAGCGGCGTGATCTGCCGGATGAACCATGAACCGGGCTTGGTGGCAGCGAACTTACTCGCCACGCGGGCAAGAAGATTGGTGTTCGAACCCCACTGGTGGTTCGGGAACTGCTCGGCCATGCCCGGACTATATCCGGGTGCGTCGCCAACAGCATGAGTGATCGCGATCTCGCTGGACCGTCGAGGTAGCCGCGGGTTCACTAAGCTCTCGAATATGGCCGATTCCGCTCCATCCGCTGTGTACATCGCATCTCCGGAGGGTGACACCGGAAAATCGACGGTGGCGCTCGGAATGCTCCAGATGCTGTGCGCGAGCACCGCCCGGGTCGGCGTCTTCCGGCCCATCACCCGCTCGACCACCGAACCGGACTACATCCTGGAGCTGCTGCTCGAGCACAGCACCGCCGATATCGACTACGGGCAGGCCACCGGCGTCACCTATGAGCAGGTGCATGCCGATCCGGATGCCGCGATCAGTGAGATCGTCATGCGCTTCCACGAGGTCGCGAAGTTGTGCGACGCGGTGGTGATCGTCGGCAGCGACTACACCGATGTGGCCAGCCCGAGCGAACTGCGCTTCAATGCCCGCATCGCGGTGAACCTCGGCGCGCCCGTGCTGCTGGTGGTCCGCGGTTCGGGCCGCACACCGGACGAGGTCAAACAGCTGGCCGAGCTGTGTGCGAGCGAACTGTCGCTCGAACATGCGCATCTGGTGGCCATTATTGCCAATCGTTGCGATCCGGAGCATTTGGATGAGGTCCGCGCGGTGTTGGGCGGCTTCGATGTGCCGTCGTGGACATTGCCCGAGGTGCCGCTGCTGATTTCGCCGACCGTGGCCGAGCTGTGTACCGCGATCGGCGGCAAAATGTACAGCGGCGATGTGGAATTGCTGCAGCGCGAGGCATTGCAGGTCATGGTCGGCGGCATGACCGCCGAACATATTCTGGAGCGGTTGGTCGACGGCGTCGTGGTGGTCGCACCAGGGGACCGTTCCGACGTATTGCTCAGTGCGGTGAATGCACATGAGGCGGAGGGCTTTCCGTCGCTATCGGGCATCATCATGAACGGTGGCATGCTGCCGCATCCGGCGATCGCCAGGCTGATGAGCGGCCTCAAACCGAAGCTGCCGATCCTCACCACCGAGCTGGGCACCTACGACACCGCGAGTGCCGCCTACCGCACCCGCGGGCGGATGTCGGCGGGCAGTCCGCGCAAGGTCGATACCGCGCTGGCGCTGATGGAACAGCACGTCGACGCGTCGGAGTTATTGCAGCACATCGAGATTCCGGATACCTCGGTGGTGACACCGCAGATGTTCGAATATCAGCTGATCGAACGCGCCAGGGCCGATCGCAAGACCATTGTGCTGCCGGAGGGCGACGACGACCGCATCCTGCGCGCGGCCGGTCGGGTGTTGCAGCGCAAGATCGCGGATCTGATGATCCTCGGCGACGAGGCGGCGGTGCGCGCCCGCGCCGCGGAACTCGGCGTCGACATCTCGTCCGCGCGGGTACTCGATCCGCGCACCTCGGGTTATCTCGACGAATTCGCCGCGGAGTACACCGAACTGCGCAAGCACAAGGGCATGACGCTCGACCGCGCTCGCGAAACCATGGCCGATATCTCGTACTTCGGCACCATGATGGTCCACCGGGGCATTGCCGATGGCATGGTGTCCGGTGCCGTGCACACCACGGCGCACACCATCCGGCCATCTTTCGAGATCATCAAGACCGTGCCGGGCGTCGCAACCGTCTCCAGTGTGTTCCTCATGTGTCTGGCCGATCGGGTGCTCGCCTATGGTGATTGCGCGGTCGTCCCCGATCCGACCTCGGAGCAGCTGGCCGATATCGCGATCTCCTCGGCGCGCACCGCGGCCCGCTTCGGCATCGAGCCGCGCGTCGCGATGCTGTCCTATTCGACCGGTGAGTCCGGCAGTGGCGTGGATGTGGACAAGGTGCGGGTCGCGACCAAACTGGTTCGCGAGCGCGAGCCGGATCTGCTGGTGGAGGGCCCGATCCAGTACGACGCCGCGATCGAACCCACCGTCGCGACCACCAAACTTCCCGACTCCGAGGTGGCGGGGCGAGCAACGGTTTTCGTCTTTCCCGATCTCAACACCGGTAACAACACCTACAAGGCGGTGCAGCGCAGCGCCGGCGCGATCGCGATCGGCCCGGTGTTGCAGGGGCTGCGCAAGCCGGTCAATGATCTGTCCCGTGGTGCGCTGGTCGCCGATATCGTGAATACCGTTGCGATCACGGCGATCCAGGCGCAGGAGGGCTGATCCGGTGCCGTCGTTCGATGCGAGCACCTCGGCCTCGCACCGCTCCCACACCAGTGGTTCGCGACACACGGGCGCCATGATGCGGAAGAGCGCGGTCATCGCCGTGGTTGCCAACAGCGTGCGGGGAACGCGCGAGATGCAGGAGGCATGATGACCAAGGATGCCGATGACCTGGTGTTGGTGATCAATTCCGGTTCGTCATCGATCAAATACCAACTGCTGGACCCGGAGTCGGGTGTGGTCGCCGCATCCGGCATGGTCGATCGGATCGGTGAGGAGAACGCCGGGATCGAGCACAAGGTCGATGGCCGGACCATCGAACATCGCGGGCCGATCGCCGATCACACGGCGGGCCTGCGGCTGGTCTTCGGCATGTTCGCCGAAACCGGCCACGATCTGGCCGCCGCGGGTGTGCGCGCGGTCGGGCACCGGGTGGTGCACGGCGGCGAGGTGTTCTACCGGCCGACGCTGCTCGATGACGCCGTGGTCGCGGCGATATCCGAGCTGTCCGCGCTGGCACCGCTGCACAATCCGGCGAATCTGGCGGGTATCGAGAGCGCGCGCGAACTGCTGCCGGGCGTACCGCAGGTCGCGGTCTTCGATACCGCGTTCTTCCACGGCCTGCCCGACGCCGCCAAAACCTATGCCATCGATGCGAAAATCGCTGCCGCGCAGGGCATTCGGAAGTACGGATTTCATGGCACGTCGCACGAGTACGTCTCCGGCCGGGTCGCCGCACTGCTGGAGCGGGATCCGGCCGAGCTGAATCAGATCATCTTCCATCTCGGCAATGGCGCATCGGCGTCGGCGATTCGCGGTGGCCACCCGATCGACACCACGATGGGGCTCACGCCGCTGGAGGGGCTGGTGATGGGTACCAGGGGCGGGGATCTCGATCCCGGGATCATTGCGCATCTGGTCCGCGCGGCGCATATGGATATCGACCAGATCGACGAAATGCTCAACCGCAACTCCGGACTCAAGGGCCTGTCCGGCGTCAACGACTTCCGTGAACTGCAGCGGCTCATCGACGCGGGCGACGCCGCGGCTCGCCTGGCCTATGACGTCTATATCCACCGGCTACGCCGCTACCTGGGCGCATACCTGATCGAACTGGGCGGCGTCGACGCCATCACCTTCACCGCCGGAGTCGGCGAGAACAGTCCGCAGGTGCGTGCCGACGCGCTGGCCGGGCTGTCCCGGTTCGGTATCGAGGTCGACCCGGCTCGCAACACCGCAGGGGAACACACGGCCCGCCATATCTCCGCACCCGGCGCCGAGGTGGCCGTACTGGTCGTGCCGACCAACGAGGAATTGGCGATCGCCCGCGCCGCGCAACGTGTTGTCGCAGCCCAGGGTGCTGGCTGAGGGGTCGGGCCCGGGCTCTGGAAAACCTCACGAAATCCTCACACTCGATCGGTCAGGATGAGTGTCGGATCAGGTTCGCACCGGACACCGAAGCCGGGGCGGACCATCCGCCGCGATCGGGACCGCGATGCCCTCGCCACTCTCGATGTGTCCGCTCCGGCTGCCCCCGGGGCGGGCGGGACGCACGCGGATTCCCGGATCGTCGGTATGCCGACTGCTCTGCGAACCTGGATCCGAACCCGGCCGGACTTCCCTCCCGGCCGGGTTCTATTTTGTTCGCGGCCTTCACATCCAGGTCTTGGCCCGAATCGAATTGGCGAGATCCACCAGCGCGTAGCGGTGGTTGCGGCCCGGGGCGGTGCGGGCGAGGGCACGCAGTCCGGCTTCGATGCCCGCGCGCAGGTCGCGCTCGGTGAAGGGGGCGCCGAAGAGAGTCGCTGCGTCGCTTCTGGGTGTGTTGCCTGCTTGCAGCCAGGCCAGCGCGGTGCCGAGGACGAGCACGCGCATCTGGGTCGCGCGGCCCTCGCCGGCCGGCAGGTCGAGAATGCGTGAGGCCGAAATGTGCAGGGTGGATTCGGGGAGTTCAGTGCTCGGCGCCGCGGTGAGCAGCAGCAGCACGGCGGTCATCCGGGCCGTGGTGTAGTGCCGGGAGGCGGCAGGTACCTCGTCGAGGGCGCGCACCGCATCGTCGACCCGGCCTGCCACCGCGAGTTGTCTGGCCAGGCCGAAGGCGGCGCTCACTGCAGCGTGGTCGGTGCGCCAGGCGGTGCTGTAGAACTTCTCCGCGCAGGCGTGCCACTGCTGCGGATCCTCGGAATCCCAGTGCTGCAGGACAAGTTCCGCGGTGGCCGCGAGGGCGAGTTTGGGTGCAATCTCACCGGGCAGCACCTGGAGTACCGCATCGAAACTGGTGTAGGCCCGCTCGAAATCCAATTCCAGCAGTTGGGCCTGGCCCAGATACCAGTCGATGCGCCAGTCGTGATCGCCGGCGACCCGCGACAGCATCTGCCGTACCACGGCCGATTCACCGAGTTCGAGTCGGAGCCGGGCCTCGGCCAGGGTCAGCTCCAGATCCAGTGCGCCCAGCGCATCGTCGGGATCGGCCTTGGCGCGCGTCCTTGCCTCCTGCAATACGGCGAGCGCATCCCGCGGCGCGACCGGTGCGGCGGCCGCGAGTACCGGGGCCGTCGCGTCGGCGGGGTCGATGAGCGGAATCGCAAGGGCCGTGGCTACTTCGCCCGCGCGCAGTAGTTTGCTCCTGGCGATGCCGTCGGCGTAGGCGTCGGTCTGGCTGATCAGCTCCTCGGTGCCGAAGTCGCCACGCTGTGGACTGAAGACTGTGGACAGCTGTGGATGTTCGATGCCGGTCTCCGTGGATATGATCTCGCGCAGTACTCCGGCCAATTGGGCGGACATGGCGCGGGCGGAGGGGAAGCGGCGCTCGGGATCCGGATCGGTCGCACACAGCAGTACGCGATGGAAGAACTCGTAGCGCTGGAGTATCGGCTGGTCGGCGGGGTCCGGAATGCCGTCGAGGTAGCGTCCCCGCTCCATCGGCATGTTCAGCGTCAGCACGGCCAGCGTCCGCCCGACCGTGAAGATGTCGGTGGCCACCGTCGGACCGGTCCTGGCGATCTCAGGCGCCTGGAATCCCCTGGTCCCGTAGAGATTTCCGTAGGCGCCGATGGTTGCGACGGCACCGAGATCGATGAGTTTGACCTGATCCTCGGTGACCATGATGTTGTCGGGTTTGAGGTCGTTATAGGTCAACCCGATCGATTGCAGATACTCCAGCGCGGGCATGATCTCCAGCAGATACGCGATGGCCTCGGTGACCGGCATCCGCTCCGGCCGCGGGTAGGTGTCGAGGATGTCGCGCAGTGAGCGACCGCCGACGTACTCCATGACGATGTAGCCGATCGACTCACCATGCGGACCGGCGTGTTCGACGAAGTTGTGGATCTTGACGATGCTGGGATGTGCCACCTCGGCGAGGAATTGGCGTTCGGCAACGGCCACCGCCTGCGCCTCGGCATCGCCCGCGTGCAGCAGACCCTTCAGGACCACCCAGCGGTCGCTGACATTGCGGTCGATCGCGAGGTAAACCCAGCCGAGCCCGCCGTGTGCGATACAGCCCTGGATCGCGTACTGGCTCGACACGATATCACCCTCGTGCAGTGACGGGCGGAAATCATATGGCGCACAGCAGATTTGGCAGGTGCCCGCAGTCGTCGCCGGTCGGATCGCGGTGGCACGGCCGACCGGGCTGCCGCAGCGCCAACAGTAGCGTCTGCCCTCGGCGACAACGGGATCGACGAGTACCGCGGTCCGTGGATCGGCGGGCGGGACCGCTGGGATCGTGACGAGTCCGGCACCGAGTTTGCGTGTCGTCGGCCGGGAGCGCGCGGTGCGGGCGCTGCGGCCGGAGGTGCGGACGGTTGCGGCGGAGGTCGGTTCCGCGGGTGGGTTCCAAACGCCGACGGTGAGTTCCGCGGCCACGTGGTCGCGGCGAACGGTTTCGCTGGACTCGGGTTCGCGCCAGATCGGCTCGGCGGATGCGCGGTAGTTCGGAACCGATTCCGGGGCCGGCTCGGCGGGTTCCTTTTGCTCGGTTTCGGTCGAATCGGGGGAATCCTCGGAAGGGACATCGTGCGGTGGCGTCATCGCCGTCAGTCCTGATAGGTAGCCGCGGGCGGTGCTGGGACCGGGCCCAGGGCGGTGAGGTACTGCTGGTACAGCCGAACCCAGGTGCCATCGTTGCGGATGCGCTCCAGCGTGCCGTTGACGAAGCGGACCAGGTCGTCATTGCCCTTTGGTATTCCGATGCCGTAGGGCTCGGAACTGATGCTGGGGCCGACCATTTCGGTATAGGACGAGTCCTGTGTGGCGAGACCCGCGAGGACGGCGTCATCGGTGCTGACCGCGTCGACTTGGCGCTGCTGCAGGACGACCAAACAGTCGGCCCAGGTGGGCACGGTGAGGATGGTCGCGGCGGGCTGGCTGCGACGCATCTGGTCCAGCGAGGTGGTGCCCGAGACGATGCACACCCGCTTACCAGCCAGATCGGCCAGCGTGCGGATACCGGAGTTCTTCACCACGAGCACGCGCTGATACGACTGCAGATAGACGGTGGAGAAGGTGACCCGCTGGCGCCGTTCGCAGTTGATCGTCATGGTCTTGGCGACCAGGTCGACGCTGTGATTCTGCAGCGCGGACTCGCGCTCGGCCGAACCGAGACTGCGGTATTCGATTTGATCCGGACTGCCGAACAGATCGCGGGCGACCTCTCTGGCGATATCGGCGTCGAAGCCGACAACGCTGCCGCTCACGGGATCACGGAAGCTGAAAAGGTTACTGCCGGTGTCCAATCCGACCACCAGGCGACCGCGGGCTCGGATCGCGTCGATGGTCGGGCCGTGGGCGCTCGCGCCGGCACCGGTGGGCCGCAGGCTGGCGGTCGGATCGCCGCACAGTGCATCGCGTTCCGGCGCGACCGGTGCATCCGTCGGTATCGTAACGGCCTGGGCGGGCAGCGGCGGCTCGGTGTACTTGACGGTCTTCGGGGTGATCGTCGCATCCGAGCCGGAGGTACAACCCGCGAGCAGGGCCGTCGCGGCGAGCGCGGCGAGCAGTCCGCGCGCCCGGTTCACCGGTACTCCCGAAGCCGTGGCCAGATACCGAGGCCGACATAGGCCGCGGCGAGAATGCCGAGCACCAGGGCACCCGGGGCCAGGAAGTCCAGCGCAAGTGCCGCGCCGGAGATGTCGTCGCGCAATGTATCGCGGGTCTCGTCCAGGCCCTGGCCGAGCGCCCGGTCCAGTGCGTCCACCTGCGCCGCGGCATCGGCCGAACCGGGTCCGGTCGCCACCGTCGCCGCCCCGGTGAAATCGCCGTGCGCCAGTGCGTCGGTCATCCGCTGATGAGCCGCCCGCCAACGCCCGAGTGCCGCCCGGGCATTGGCGATCTCTCCGGCCGCTGGCGCGTCATCGGGATAGCCGCCGAGCAGTTCGTTGAGCCGGGTGACGCTGGCCTCATAGGTCCGGTCGTAGTCGCCGCTGGCATCGCGACGCACCAACTTCAGCGTCTCCGCCGAACGGGCCTGCTGGGTCAGGATCCGGCTCTCGGTCAATCGGGAGGCGGGCACCGCTCCATTGTCCCGCCCGCCGATCATCTCCGCCGCCGAGACCGATCCGGCGGTTAGTGTCCACGCCAACAGGACCAGCATCGCGGCGGAGGCGAGCAGCAGTCCCGGATTGAGCACGCGGTGCCAGCGTTTCGACAGATCGAACTGTGCCCAGACCAGCGTGCCGAGCGCCAGGATCAGCACGGCGATCGCGGGCCATGGCGGTTGGACGTGATGGCGCTGGGCCGTGCTGACTGCATCGGAGCGATGGCTCTGCAGCTGGGCGGCCATCGGCAGCAGGACGGTCTGCATCTGATTCGACGCCTCGCTCAGATACGCCGCGCCGACCGGATAGCCATTGCGATTGTTCGCACGGGCGGTCTCGATCAGACCCGAATAGACCGGCAGGCCGGTGGCTATGCCCGCGCGCAGCCGGGTATCCGGATCGTCATTGCCGGTGGCCCGTCCGGCCGCGTGGCCTGTTTGCGTCACCAGCTCCGCGGACGCCTCGCCGAGCGCCTGGCTGTAGCGGTCGCGCACGGCTTGCGGTTCCAGGCCGCCCGAGATGAACGCGGTGCTCGCGGCGGCGTCCGCGATGGACAGCGACGTGTAGAGGTGATGGGAGGAGTTTGCGTCCGGCTCGGTTTGGTCGAGCAGGGTGTCCAGTGCCTGCTGACGGTCGCTGACAGTCGCCGCGGTCACCAAGCCCGCGCCCAGACAGAGTCCGATCAGCAGCAAGCCGATGGCGATGAGCCGACCGGGCGTCGATAGCGCGAATGACCGTAGGTTGGCTGGGTCCAAATGAGCGCGCAGTCCGGCCTCTCGCGGCACATCGAGCCGCTCCGGCGCGGTATCCGCGGTGACCGACGTCGGCCGGGCCGCCGTTGTCGAATCGAGCGCTGCCATCTCCACCTCCCCGGTTGGTGCGCACGTGTGCTCCTGCTGCGAGCTTATTGTGGTCTTACCGGCGGCGTGGCGTGTGCAATACCCCCGCCTCGGCTGGATGAGGATGGTAACCAGATGCGTGGTGACGGTGACGGCTGGTCCCGCGGTCCGGACGGACAGCGGCATTGGGGCCGCTTCGGCGCTGCCGGACTGCTGTTGCGGGCGCCGCTCACCGGCGGCGGTTCGGCGGTGTTGTTGCAGCACCGTGCGCCGTGGAGTCATCAGGGCGGCACCTGGGCGCTGCCCGGCGGCGCCCGCGACAGTCACGAGACCCCGGTGCACGCGGCGGTCCGCGAGGCATGGGAGGAGGCGGGTATCCATCCCGCCGATGTGCGCGTGCGCGGCGAGCGGGTCACCGCGACCGCATTGAGCGGCTGGACCTACGTCACCGTGGTGGCCGATGCCGCGATGACGCTGCCGACCAGTCGCAACCGGGAGAGCAGTGCGCTGGCCTGGGTTCCGGAGGACGAGGTCGACAGCCATCCGCTGCACCCCGGATTCGCCGCTTCCTGGCCGGCGCTGCGTGCGGCTCCGGCGCGCGTCTGCCTCGACGAGGTGCATGTCGATGACGCCGATGCGGTCGCGGCCGTACTGCCGCGCACCGTCGACCTGGCCGACCAGGGATTCGTCTGGCTGCACGCCGAACCGGACGGGCCGGGCACGTTCGCTCGAATTGTCGACCAAGAGCTGGATTCGGCGGCGGTCGAGCAGCCGGATGCGGTCGATCCGATCCTGTCGCTCACCCGTGTGCAACTGCTGTCCTGAGGGATCGGCCGCAGCGCACACCTTCCGCGAACATGCCGTGGAAGTCGCCACAAGTGCGGTCTCGGGCCCGCGCGCACCACACAGCGGATCTGCGGTCGAGCCCGGAGCAATGTCGTGACGACAGCGTGCTCGGCGGGCCGCGGCCCAGTTGAGTGTTCGTGAGCGGTGTCGGTTCGAGGTCGCTGTCTGTAGGTCGGCTGTGTCGGGTGATGGGCAGCGCGGGGCGGGGAGATTGCGCTTTTGGCGGGTTTCGGCCGCGTTCAGTGTTCGTGAGCGGTGTCGGTTCGAGGTCGCTGTCTGTAGGTCGGCTGTGTCGAGTGATGGGCAGCGCGGGGCTGCGAGATCGCGGTTTCGGTGGGTTTCGGCCGCGTTGAGCATTCCCGAGCGGTGTCTGCTCGGGATCATCCTTCGAGAGTTGGCCGAATCGAACATCATCGCCGCACTGGGATCGGGTTGAGCGCGTCTCAGCCGAGGTGAGCGTTCTGCAACAGTGCGGACTTGAGCTGACGCGCCGCGGCCTCCGGGTCGCGGGCCTCGGTGATCGCTCGCACCACCACAACGCGCTCGGCTCCGGCCGCGAGGACCTCGGGCAGCCGCTCGGCGTCGATGCCGCCGATCGCGAACCACGGCCGGACCGGATGGGCGTCGGCGGTGGAACGCACCAGGTCCAGGCCAGCGGCCTGACGTCCGGGCTTGGTCGGCGTTGCCCATACCGGACCGGTGCAGAAGTAGTCGATGTGCTCGTCGATCGCGGCGAGTCCGGCCTGGGCCCGGCTGCTCGTCGAGCGGCCGATCACCACATCGGGTCCGAGGATGCGCCGCGCGTACCAGGGCGACAGATCGTTCTGGCCGAGGTGCAGCACATCCGCACCGGCGGCGAATGCGATATCGGCCCGGTCGTTCACCGCGACCAGCGCACCGTGTCGGCGGGCCGCGGCCTTCAGTTCGGCCAGCGCGCCGACTTCGGCCTTGGCCTCGAGCGGGCCGAACTTCGCCTCACCGGGCGACCCCTTGTCCCGGAGCTGAATGATGTCGACACCGCCCGCGAGCGCCGCCTCGGCGAACCTGGCCAGGTCGCCCTTCTCCCTGCGGGCGTCGGTGCAGAGATACAGCCGGGCGGTAGCCAAACGCTCCCTGGGTGGTAGCGGCCGGTACTGGTGGGAGGGTTGCACGTGCTCGACCGTAGTCGCGCTACCGTGGGGATGAAAATAGTAAGGCAGGTGGAATCAATGCGGACTCTGGCCGTCGTCGGTGGCGGCGTCATCGGACTCGCCGCCGCCTGGCGGGCGGCCGAGGCGGGATGGTCGGTCACCGTATTCGATCCCGCCGTCGGATCCGGAGCGTCCTGGGTTGCCGGGGGAATGCTCGCACCGCTGTCCGAGGGTTGGCCGGGGGAGGATCTGGTCCTCGAATTCGGGGCCGCCTCGCTGGCCCGTTGGCCCGAATTCGCCGCCCGGCTCGAATCCGCGACCGGTATGTCGGTGTTCGTGGCCGATGAAACCCTGACCGTCGCACTGGACGGCGCCGACGCCGCGGACCTGCGCACGGTGGCCGAATGGGTCGGCGGCCACGGCCACGAACTCGAGGTACTGGACCGGGCCGGTGTCCGCGCGCTGGAGCCCGCGCTCGCGCGCACCGTGCGCACCGGTCTGCGCGCCGCCGCGGAACCCGCCATCGACAATCGGCAATTGCTCATCGCGCTGCAAACGGCCTGTGGGACAGCCGGAGTCGAAATGCGCGCGGAAACGGTCGAGTCGCTGGACGCGCTGGCACACGATCAGATCCTGCTCGCCGCCGGCGCGGCCTCGGCGCGGCTGTGGCCGCAGCTGCAGGTCCGCCCGGTCAAGGGCGAGATTCTGCGCCTGCGTCATCGTCCGGGCGCGACACCGCCGCCGCGGCGGGTGATCCGCGCGCGGGTACACGGCAGGCAGGTCTACCTGGTGCCGCGTGCGGACGGAATCGTCGTGGGCGCAACACAATACGAGGCGGGCTTCGATACGACGGTGACCGTCGCCGGGGTCCGCGATCTGATCGCCGACGCCGAGGCGGTGCTGCCGGGCATCGGCGAATACGAGTTGGCCGAGGCCAGCGCCGGATCCCGGCCGGGCACCCCCGACAATCTCCCATTGATCGGGCGACTCACCGACCGGATCGTGACCGCCACCGGTCACGGCCGCAATGGCATGCTCGCGGTCCCGCTCACCGTCGACGCGGTGCAGAGCCTGCTCGACGGCGCAGTTCTCGATGACGCGAAAGCCGCCGACCCCCAACGTTTTTCGACGGCGCACCCGCCGTCGCTCGCCACATCTGCAGGAGGAGTTCGATGACCTCGACCTCGGTCCCCATCGGTGTCACCGTGAACGGGCAGGACCACGAATTCGACCGATCGCTCACGGTGCGTGAACTTCTCGATCGCCTCGGGCTGCCGTCCAAGGGCGTCGCGCTCGCGGTGGACGGTGCGGTGTTCCCGAAGTCCCGCTGGGACGAGCCGGTCGGTCGCGGCTGGCAGATCGAAGTGCTGACGGCGGTTCAGGGTGGCTGACACACGGGAAAACGCAAGCACCCCGGCAGAAATCGGCGCACTGGAGATCGCGGGCAAAAGGTTCGGCTCTCGCCTCATCATGGGCACCGGCGGCGCGGAAAACCTTGCCGTCCTGGAGGAGGCGCTGCTCGCCTCGGGCACCGAACTGACCACGGTCGCCATGCGCCGGGTCGACGCGGTCGGCGGCACCGGCGTACTCGACCTGCTCAAACGGCTGGAAATCATGCCGCTGCCCAATACCGCCGGCTGTCGCACCGCCGCCGAGGCCGTGCTCACCGCGCAGCTCGCGGCCGAGGCACTCGACACCAACTGGGTCAAGCTCGAGGTGATCGCCGACGAGCGCACCCTGCTCCCGGATCCGATCGAATTGCTCACCGCCGCCGAACAATTGGTCGATGCCGGATTCGTCGTACTGCCCTACACCACCGACGATCCGATCCTGGCCCGCCGACTGGAGGACGCGGGCTGCGCCGCCGTCATGCCGCTGGGCGCCCCGATCGGCACCGGACTCGGCATCGGCAACCCGCACAATATCGAGATGATCGTGGCAGGTGCGGGTGTACCCGTGATCCTCGACGCAGGTATCGGCACCGCCAGCGACGCCACCCTGGCCATGGAACTCGGCTGCTCCGCGGTCCTGCTCGCCACCGCCGTCACCCGCGCCCGCCACCCCGCCCTGATGGCGGCCGCCATGCGCAATGCGGTACACGCCGGTCACCTGGCCCGCCAGGCCGGTCGCATCCCCAAGCGCTTCTGGGCCCAGGCCTCCTCACCGGCGCGCGCTGAGTCGGAGTGACCCCATCGCCCAGGGTTCGGCGCTCGCACGGGTTGCGGTGTCGCGGTCAGCTCTGAATCCGACCATTGTTCAATGACGCAGTGGCCGCAGCCGATGCCCGGGTGATTTGGCGGCAAAGGCTCGGTGAGTAGTCACGACCGTCTCGGCGCGAGGTGCTTTCAAGCGATCGTTGAATGCGACCGAGTAGGCCGCGACAGGAGGGGGCAAAAGATGGAAACCGGCACAGTGTGGCGCTGGAAACCGCGTAACGGCACCGGCGTGATCAAACTCGATGACACCGACAGCACGCTTGTTTGGTTCCACCTGTCGGACGCTCGCGGGGATCTCGATATAGCCACGATCGCCGAGGGACTACCGGTCGATGTCGATGTCGAGCCGATCCCGCAGGGGGAGTGCACATGTCGCGCAAAGTCGGTGTACCGAAGAGAGTGATCCTGGCTGTCCAGGAATGGATGCCGTACAGGGGTTTTGCTGGGGCCGTGCTGGGCGCGACGAGTGACGTACCCGACTTTCTCTTCCGCAACTTACGTAGGCAGGCCCGCAGCTTCCGGCGTGAAGACTGGCTGTGGTTGCGTTGCAAGACTTTCCATATCGAAGCAGACAACAGCGGTGATATTCCGCCCCGCCCCCCAGCACCTGGACGTTTGATCACCATGCGCTGGTGCAGGCAAACACCGAGAAGGGCCTGCATCAGCGCATTCTCGACGGATGTTGGGCTGGTTGGGGTGGGATGTGGAACGTTCGTGGGGCGCTGTCTATGCGAGCCAGCAACCCGACCGGCGGTAACCGGCTGATCTGGTCGTTGCAGCTGTCGCCGTACGTGCAGGGCCTAATTGTCGGTGACACGATGGCATGCGGTGCCTACGTCGAGGGCAAGATGCTCGCCGAGCGTAGTCATTCGGCGGTCGAATACGGCCTGGGCGACCACCGTTCGACTACCTTCGACCGCACCCTGGACCCAGGGGGCGATACGGCAGGAGCTAGCTGGGGAGCGGCACCAGGCCAGGGCACCGGCGACTACGCAGTGCAGGGGGAATTTATGCCGGGACTGCTCGGCGAGTTAGCTGCGGTGCATGCCGGTCACCTGGTTCGCCAGGCCGGTCGCATTCCCAAGCGGTTCTGGCCGAGGCCTCGTCAAACGCTGAATCGGGGGGCGGCCCCGTCGCGCGGGTATTCGCAACTCAGGCGCATGAATTGAGCGCCGGAGGCCGCACATACTCGTACGGCCGCCGTAGGCTTGGAGGCATGGGCGCGGATCTCGGGGAACGCCTGCAATCGTTCGGAAGCGGCGCGGCCTGACGCAGCGGGAGCTTGTCGAACTTCTCGGTGTCGCGGTCGGCTGTGGCTGTAGCCGAGCTCAGATCTTGACGTTGGCCCAGCGGGCGAAGCGCGCGAGTGTGTCCGTGCCGCGTCGGGCGTGAGCGATGACGCGAACGGTTTCGTGAACTTGGGGGTGGTTGCGAGTCAATTCCGGAGCCACCATCCGCGCCTGCTCGAGACTGCCGAGTGCGCGCTGCTTGTCGCCGTGCAACAGCCATGCGCGCGACACGTCGATCAGGTGGTGTCCGGCGCGAGAGGGTGCCACCGAGGCAGGTAGGTGGATGCGTTCGGCCCGCGACACAGCGGTGGTCCCATCGGACAACTCGACCGGTACAGCGACGGAGTGGATGGCGACGTTCGAGGGCCGGAATCCGGTCCCGTAGTTGCGGTACCGGTCTTCGCCGATTGCCTCGGCGATATCGCGGGCTTCTCGTAGGTGCGAATCTGCGGCATCGCCGTTGAGTGCGCGGGCGGACAGGATCGACCCGCGCAGGTGCAGCGCGCCGCGCACTGCGAGCAGATCCGGTGTGGTGTTCAGTTGCTCGCTGGCGGTGTAGGCGCGTTCGATCGTTTTCGAGCCCGCGACGTAGGCGCCGGAGTAGAGCAGGATCAACGCCTGGTTGTACTCGGCGGCGATGGGCCAGATCGGGTCACCGCTGCGTTCGGCTGCCCAGCGGCAGCGTTCCGCGGCCAGCCCCGCCAAGTCGAGGTAGCCGTACTGGTAGGCGAACAGCATGGCCTTGCTGTAGGCGTAGGCCAACGTCGAGTGAATGGCTTCGAGTTCGCGGCCGGGATTCTCGTTGTCGGCGAGCATGTGCAGGCCACGGATGACGTCCGGAAGATCTGCGGTCAGATCGGTGTATCGGGCTCGGCGCATACCCTCGCGCACACGATCGAGCGCAGCGGACAGGTCCTCGAATGTGGTTGGCCCGGTGAGGGGTTCGTCGTTGAATGCCACGATCGCGCGCCGCAGCTCGGGAATGGTGGCATGTGCCGCCGCGTCAGCGTGGTCGGGCGTGTACGGCTGACCGGTCAAGTCGCCGATGCTCACTCCCAGCACGCGGGCGATAGCGGCGATGAACGCGGGTGACGCGGGCCGGTCGCCCTGTTCGACTTTGCGTAGCAGCGACAGCGAGACGTTGGCCTTCTGCGCAAGCTGGATCTGCGTCAGCCGCGCGAGCTTGCGTGCCCTGGAGGTGCGAGCGCCGACCCCCATCTCATCCATACCCCAACAGTGCCACACGCTGTGGCGCTTCGCAGCCGCTCGGAGGGGCGACGCTACTGGTCAACCCCGCCGTTGGGCTGACATTTCCGGTCCCCGGCGGCGGGTGCCGACCATGCGAATGAGGGGGTATGCGATGCGAGACGAGCCGACTGCGTTGGGATGGGTCGACCTCGAAACCAGTTCGGCGGCGGACTGGGATGTGGCGCAGGTGCGGCGGCTGGCGCAGCGGCTGGGGTACGCGCTGGTCTGGCCGCCGGAGTTGTCGCCGCTTCCGCTGATCGACCAAGTGCGCTGCGCTGATGTAGATGCTGTGATCACACCGTCGCTCGAACATCTGAATGTGCTTGCGGTGAACGCGATCATGAGTGTGGCCAATGTGGAGATCGTGCTGCCGCGGTTGTCGTTTCATCGTTGGGCGGAGATCGCGCCTGCCGGATGGCTTCGGTGAGCGGGACGGTTGCGTTCGAATTGGCTGTGGCGGTTGGGTTGCCGCTGGCGGTGCTTGTCGGCGCGGTTTGCTGGCCGACCAATGGCCGCGATGACGAGGACGACGAGTAGACAAGGCCCGTCGACTACGGCATGGTGTTGGCTCCGGACACAACGATGGGTTTGCGGCTCACAGTTGCCGCGGATCGCGAAACCGGCCAGCGCCAGCATCCGCTGACGTACAGCGGCTGGTACGTGGCGGGCCGTTCGAAGACCCGCCGCGCCCGGCGCATTAACACGGGCATTGGTCAGGGGGATTCCCTGATGCGGCTCGGGGCCGGTCGGATCCTTCGTCATCCTCGAGGATGATTGAACTAGGCACCATTTAATGACGCGCGTGGCCGCGCGATGAGGAAAGCTGGTCAACATGATCGAGCTGAGAGGCCTGACCAAGCATTACGGGCAGACCGTCGCGGTTCAAGATCTCTCCTTCACCGTTCGACCCGGACAGGTGACGGGGTTTCTTGGGCCGAACGGCGCCGGTAAATCCACCACCATGCGGATGATCCTCGGCCTGGACAAGCCCACCGCGGGCACCGCATTGATCAACGGCAAGCCCTACCACGAGCTGGACCATCCGCTGCGCGCCGTTGGCGCGCTGCTGGATGCCAAATGGGTGCATCCGAACCGTTCGGCCCGCGCGCATCTGCAGTGGATGGCCGCCTCCAATGGCATCGCGATGTCCCGCGTGGACGAGGTGTTGCGGCTGGTCGGCCTGTCCGAGGTGGCGGGCAAGAACGCGGGCGGCTTCTCCCTCGGTATGTCACAGCGGCTCGGCCTGGCCGGTGCGCTGCTCGGCGATCCGCCGGTGCTGCTGTTCGACGAGCCGGTGAACGGCCTGGACCCGGAGGGCATTCTCTGGATCCGCCGTTTCATGCAGCGGCTGGCGGCCGAGGGCAGGACGGTGCTGGTCTCCAGCCATCTGCTTTCCGAAATGGCCCAGACCGCAGAGCATTTGGTGGTGATCGGACGCGGTCAGTTGATCTCCGATTCGACCACACAGGAATTCATCGAGCGTGCCTCGGAACAGTCGGTGCGCGTGCGCAGTCCGCAGCTCGAGCAGTTGCGCAGCCTGCTCACCTCCAACGGTCTGACCGTTCGTGAAGACGGCGCGGGCCAGGACGGCGCCGCGCTGGTGGTCGCCGGGGTGACCAGCGACGCGGTCGGCAAGCTCGCGGGCGCCAATGACATCACCCTGTTCGAGCTGGCGCCGCAGCGGGCCTCGCTGGAGGAGGCCTTCATGCGGATGACCGGTGGCGCGGTGCAGTACCACGGTGAAGGTCTCGACCAGGTGATGGGAGGTGCGCTCTGATGGGCGTGCTGGCAGCGGAACGAATCAAGCTCACCTCGACCAGGTCGCCCTGGTGGTGCTCGGCCATTGTGGTGGTGCTCGCCCTCGGCCTGGCCGCGCTGTTCGCGGCGGTGGCCCGCTCGTCATCGGGCAAGGAGAACGCACTGGATCTGACCGTCGCCACGGCGGTCGGCGGGATCAGCGGATTCGGCGTAATGGTCCTGATGATCATGGCCACCCTGACGGTGACCAGCGAATACCGCTTCGGCATCATCCGGACGACCTTCCAGGCGACGCCGCACCGCGCGAAGGTGATCGCGACCAAGGCCGGTCTGGTCGGTGTGTACGGCGCGGTGCTCACCATTGTGCTGGCCTTCGCCGCCTTCGCGATCGCCAAGGCGGTCGGCGGCGATGCGGGCAGCAATTTGACGCTCTCCGGCGGCGATGCCTGGCGCGAGATCTACGGCATCCCGATCTACGCGCTGCTCAGTGTGCTCCTCGCGGTCGGCATCGGTGTGCTGGTGCGGCAGTCGGCCGCGGCGATTTCACTGATCGTCTTGTGGCCCTTGCTGATCGAGCCGCTGCTCGGCGCCTTCGGCAGCTTCGGGCGCAATGTGCAGCCGTTCCTGCCCTTCGCGAACGCGAGCCATTTCTACAGCGCCACCGAATCGACGGCGAACTGGCACTGGGGACCGTGGGGCAGCCTGCTCTACTTCGCCGCCTTCGTCGCGATCGTCTTCGGCGCCGCGCTGTTCGTGGTCAACCAGCGCGACGCCTGATATCGGCTACCCGAGTTGCCCTCCCTCGCCACTCGGGTGATGGGCGCCGACCTTGTCGGGAGGTCCGCGCGCCCGGTGCACCGTTCGCCACTGCCCGGCGGACGGTGTCATCGGCCCGGTGTGTGAATCCCCTTCCACACCGGGCCGATGTGTATTTCGGGATAATCCGGGCGACATTGTGAATTTCCAGAAAACTGTGATTTGCGTCGCTTCCATCGGGAAGCGATGCTCGTTACGCTCGGGAACAGCAACCAGTGAGTTATCTATCGGTGGACCCGCTGAAGTGCCCGCTGAGTCTGATCTAGGGGTGGCAGATGGCGGTAATAAGTAACCCGCCGACGGTTGGTCGGCTGAGATACGCTCGGGGCGTGACCGAAACACCTTCCGGCGGTGCAGCGCCCGCGTCGGAGCCGGAGGACGAGGGCGGTGTAGCGCCCGAGGTGTCCATACCCTTGGTGCCCGCCGATGAGGACGACACACCGCGGCGTTCCGGTTCGGGATTTCCTCGCGGGCAGCTCTCCGCACTGATGAATGCCGCGAACCAGCGGCCGGACCTCATCGGTGCCCTGCGCAAGGCGCGCGAACAGCTGCCCGGTGACCCGTCTTTCGGTGACCCACTGTCGGTTTCGGGTCCGGGCGGTGCGCGTGCAGTTGCGCGTGCGGCGGACAAGTTGGTCGGAGATGCGCCGAGTGCGGCCAGGGAAATCGGCTTCGGCGCACTGCAGGTCTGGCAGGCCGTGCTGGAGCGCGTTGGTCGCGGACATGGTAGCGAAGAAATAACTGTGATGTTCACCGATCTGGTGGCGTTCTCGAGTTGGTCGCTCTCAGCGGGCGATGAGGCGACCCTCGAACTGTTGCGGGTGGTAGCCAAGGCCATCGAACCGCCCATTGCCGATCGCGGCGGTCAGGTGGTCAAGCGCATGGGCGACGGTGTGATGGCCGTATTCACCTCGGCCGATCGCGCATTGCGCGCCGCCGTGCAGGCCAAGCGCAATCTGGCCGAGGTCGACGTGCGCGGCTATCGGCCGCAGATGCGGATCGGCCTGCACACCGGCACACCGCGCGAGATCGGCGGCGACTGGCTCGGAGTCGATGTCACGATCGCCGCGCGGGTGATGGAGGCCGGAGGCAATGGCAACACCATGCTGTCGGAGGCCACGTTGCAGTCGCTGGCGCCGGAGACGTTGGGGGAACTCGGATTCGTGGTCAAGCCGTACCGCCGCAGCTTCTTCGCGGCGCCGTTGAGCGGTGTACCCGAGGACCTGCGGATCTTCCGGCTGTCGAAAGGCTGATCTACATCAACCACAGGGCCGCGGCCGCGGCCGCGAGTACGCCGAGTACCGCGAGGGCGATGGCAAGCGGCCGGGTGGTCTTCCAGGTGGCGTAGGCCCCGCCGAGGAGGAATCCGGCCAGGGCGAACAGGATGACGGAGGGCATTCGCCCATTCTGCCCGGCGTCCAGGGCGTTCATACCGTGACCTGGCCACATGTCCAATTAACAAGCACGCGTGCTTGCTTTTTTCTGGATCGAGTGTGATGCTGGACCCGGGAACGCGGACTCCACCGGCGGCGCAACGCGGCGCGCCGGGACGGTTCGCCGCACAGGAGGGCCTTCCAGCTGATGAGTATGCTGGCCGCCGATCCGGAGCTGATCCGAATCGGCAACTGTTCCGGGTTCTACGGTGATCGGCTCAGCGCCATGCGGGAGATGCTCGATGGCGGGCAGCTCGATGTGCTCACCGGGGACTATCTCGCCGAGTTGACCATGCTGATCCTCGGCCGCGACCGGATGAAGGATCCGAGCCTGGGCTATGCCAAGACCTTCGTCCGGCAGATCGAGGACTGCCTCGGGCTGGCGCTGGAACGCAATGTCCAGATCGTCACCAATGCCGGTGGACTCAATCCGGCCGGGTTGGCGGAGAAGCTGCGCAAGGTCGCCGCGGATCTCGGCCTGGACGCCAAGATCGCCCACGTCGAGGGGGACGACCTGCTCGGCCGGGCAGGCGAACTCGGCCTCGGTGCGCCGCTCACCGCCAATGCCTACCTCGGTGCCTGGGGCATTGTCGAATGTCTGAACGCGGGCGCGGATATCGTGGTCACCGGACGGGTCACCGACGCCTCGGTGATCGTCGGCCCCGCTGCCGCCCATTTCGGTTGGGGGCGAACCGATTACGACCAGTTGGCCGGTGCGGTGGTGGCCGGACATGTCATCGAATGCGGCACCCAGGCCACCGGCGGCAATTTCGCGTTCTTCACCGAATTGGCCGATCTGGGCCGCCCCGGCTTCCCGATCGCCGAGGTGCGCAGGGACGGCAGCAGTATCATCACCAAACACCAGGGCACCGGCGGAGCGGTCACCGTGGATACCGTTGCGGCGCAGCTGATGTACGAGATCCAGGGCGCGCGTTACGCGGGGCCCGATGTCACCGCGCGGCTGGACAGCATCGAGCTGAGTTCGGACGGCCCCGATCGGGTGCTGATCGGCGGTGTGACCGGCGAAGCGCCGCCGCCGCAGCTGAAGGTCTCCCTCAATACGCTCGGCGGCTTCCGCAATGAAGTGGAGTTCGTCCTCACCGGACTCGATATCGAGGCGAAAGCCGCACTCGCACAACGACAGCTGGAGTCTTGGCTGCCCGTGCGGCCCGCCGAGCTGACCTGGACGCTGGCGCGACTGGACCGGCCGGATGCCGAAACCGAGGAGCAGGCCAGTGCCCTGCTGCGCTGCGTGGTTCGCGATCCGGATCCGAACAAGGTCGGTCGCGGCTTCTCCAATGTCGCGGTCGAGTTGGCGTTGGCCAGTTATCCGGGGACCAACTTCACCAGTCTGCCCGGCAATGGATCGCCGTACGGCGTGTACACGCCGGGATTCGTCGACGCTGCCGAGGTGCCGCATGCGGCGGTGCTGCCGCAGGGCACCCGCGTCGATATCGAGCCGGCATCGGATACCAGGGAATTGGCCGAGGTCGCCGCACCCGAGCTGCCGGAACCGTTGCCCGCCAGCGAAACTCGCCGCGTCCCGCTCGGCACGATCGCACTGGCGCGCAGTGGCGACAAGGGCGGCAATGCCAATATCGGCGTGTGGGTGCGCACCGATGAACAGTGGCGCTGGCTGGTGCATGCGTTAACGGTCGAGCGGGTCAAACAATTGCTGCCCGAGGCCGCGCCGCTGACCGTCACCCGGCATGTGCTGCCGAATCTGCGTGCCGTGAACTTCATTATCGAAGGTCTACTCGGACAGGGGGTGGCCTATCAGGCCCGATTCGATCCGCAGGCCAAGGGGCTCGGCGAATGGCTGCGCTCGCGTCATATCGATATCCCGTTGGAGTTGTTATGAATTCAGTATCGCGAAGCGATTCGACCGGGGGCGATGGCCGGGCGGCGGATGGGCACCCGTGGAATACGCCGGAGCGTCGCGAATTGCGCTCGACTGTACGAGGTTTCGCCGAGCGGGAAGTCCTCCCGTATCTCGACGACTGGGAGCGCAATGGTGAGATTCCGCGCGAACTGCACAAGAAGGCCGGAGCGCTCGGCCTGCTCGGCATCCAATTCCCGGAATCCGCGGGCGGTTCCGGCGGTGACGGCATCGACGCCATGATCGTCTGCGAGGAGATGCACCAGGCCGGTTGTTCCGGTGGTCTGTTCGCCTCCCTGTTCACCTGCGGTATCGCGGTGCCGCACATTGTCGCCTCGGGCAATGCGGATCTGATCGAACGCTTCGCGCGCCCGACCCTGGCCGGGGAAAAGATCGGTTCGCTCGCCATTACCGAACCGGGTGGCGGTTCCGATGTCGGCCATCTCACCACGACCGCGCGCCGCGATGGCGACCACTACATCGTCAATGGCGCCAAGACCTACATCACCTCGGGTGTGCGTGCAGATTTCGTGGTGACCGCGGTGCGCACGGGTGGCCCTGGCTCCGGCGGGATTTCGCTGCTGGTGGTGGAGAAGGGCACGCCGGGATTCACCGTCAGCCGCAAGCTCGACAAGATGGGCTGGCGCGCCTCCGATACCGCCGAACTGTCCTATGTGGATGTCCGGGTGCCGGTGGAGAATCTGGTCGGCGCCGAGAATTCCGGTTTCTATCAGATCGCGGGCGCCTTCGTCAGCGAACGCGTCGGCCTCGCGGTGCAGGCGTATTCGCAAGCGCAGCGCTGTCTGGATCTGACCCTGGAATGGGTGCGCAATCGAGAGACCTTCGGCCGCCCGCTGATCAGCAGGCAGGCCGTGCAGAATACGGTGACCGAAATGGCTCGCCGCATCGATGTGGCCCGGGTCTACACCCGAGATGTGGTGCGGCGCAGCGCAGATGGGGAAACCGATCTGATCGCCGAGGTGTGCTTCGCCAAGAACACCGCCGTCGAGGCGGGCGAATGGGTGGTCAACCAAGCCGTGCAGCTCTTCGGCGGCCTCGGTTATATGAGCGAATCCGAGGTCGAGCGGCAGTACCGCGATATCCGCATTCTCGGCATCGGCGGCGGCACTACGGAAATCCTCACCGGCTTGGCCGCGAAACGATTGGGGTACCAGTCTTGACGACACTACGAACCACGCTCGATACCGCGTCGCCGGAGTACGCGGCCGCGGCCACGGCCATGACCGCCAAACTCGGTGAGGTCGAGGCCGAATTCGCCAAGGCCATCGCGGGCGGCGGCCCGGATAAGCTGGCCCGGCACCGCAAGCGCGGCAAGCTGACCGCGCGCGAACGCATCGAATTGCTCATCGACGAGGATTCGCCGTTCCTGGAGCTGTGCCCATTGGCCGCATGGGGCAGCGACTTTCATGTCGGTGCCAGCGTGGTGTGCGGAATCGGCATTGTCGAGGGCGTCGAATGCATGATCGTCGCACCGGATCCGACCGTGCGCGGCGGTACCTCGAATCCGTGGACACTGCGCAAAAACCTGCGCATGAACGATATCGTCATGCAGAACCGACTACCGGTGATCGGCCTGGTCGAATCCGGCGGCGCGGATCTGCCGACGCAGAAGGAAGTCTTCGTGCCCGGCGGGCGGATGTTCCGGGATCTCACCCGGGCGTCCGCGGCCGGAATCCCCACCATCGCCTTGGTTTTCGGCAACTCCACCGCCGGTGGCGCATATGTCCCGGGTATGTCGGACTACACCGTCATGATCAAGGAGCGCTCCAAGGTATTCCTCGGCGGACCGCCGCTGGTCAAGATGGCCACCGGCGAGGAGTCCGATGACGAATCGCTGGGCGGCGCGGATATGCATGCGCGCGTCTCGGGTCTGGCCGATTACCTGGCGGTCGACGAACAGGACGCGATCCGCATCGGCCGCTCCATCATCAAGCGGCTGAACTGGAAGAAGCAGGGGCCCGCGCCCCGCGCCGAGGTGATCGAACCGCTCTACGATCAGGAAGAGCTGCTCGGCATTGTTCCGTCCGATCTGAAGATTCCGTTCGACCCGCGTGAGGTGATCGCCCGCGTTGTCGACGGTTCGGATTTCGACGAGTTCAAACCGCTCTACGGCGGCAGTCTGGTCACCGGATGGGCGGAACTGCACGGCTATCCGGTCGGCATTCTCGCCAATGCGCGCGGTGTGCTGTTCTCGGAGGAGTCGCAGAAGGCGACCCAGTTCATCCAGCTCGCCAACCAATCGAATACGCCACTGCTGTTCCTGCACAACACCACCGGCTACATGGTCGGTAAGGAATTCGAGCAGAAGGGCATCATCAAGCACGGCGCGATGATGATCAATGCGGTCTCGAATTCGAAGGTGCCACATATTTCGCTGCTGATGGGCGCGTCCTACGGTGCGGGGCACTACGGCATGTGCGGTCGCGCCTACGACCCGCGGTTCGTTTTTGCCTGGCCCAGTGCGAAATCCGCCGTTATGGGCGGTGCGCAGCTGGCCGGAGTGATCTCGATCGTGGGCCGGGCGGCCGCGGAGGCCAAGGGCATTGCGTTCAACGAGGAGGCCGATGCCGGGATGCGCGCGATGGTGGAGGCGCAGATCGAGGCCGAATCGCTGCCGATGTTCATGTCGGGGCGGCTCTACGACGACGGCGTGATCGATCCCCGCGATACCCGCACGGTATTGGGAATGGCCTTGTCCGCCATCCACAATGCCCCAGTCAAGGGCGCCGAGGGCTTCGGCGTCTTCCGGATGTGAAGGGCCGAACAATGACAGCATCGCGTAGCGATTCGGTGAGGGGCGGTGGCCGGGTGGCGGGTGGGCTTAGCAATGTTCTGGTCGCCAACCGGGGTGAGATCGCCCGCCGGGTATTCGCCACCTGCCGCCGCATGGGTATCGGCACGGTCGCGGTCTACTCCGACGCGGATGCCGCGGCACCGCACGTCGCGGAGGCCGATGCGGCGGTGCGCCTGCCGGGAAGCACTCCGGCGGAGACATATCTGCGCGGCGAGCTGATCATCGAGGCGGCCCTGGCCACCGGTGCCGATGCCATCCACCCGGGTTACGGATTCCTTTCCGAGAATGCCGAATTCGCACGTTCGGTGCAGGCGGCCGGACTGGTGTGGATCGGCCCGCCGGTGGAGGCCATCGAGCAGATGGGCTCGAAGGTCGCCTCGAAGAAGATGATGGACGCCGCCGGTGTTCCGGTGCTCGCCGAACTCGATCCGGCCGAGGTCACCCCCGCGCATCTGCCGGTGCTGATCAAGGCCTCCGCCGGTGGTGGCGGTCGCGGCATGCGCGTGGTGCGCGACCTCGCCGATCTGGAATCCCAGATCGCGGCCGCGCGCCGGGAAGCCGAATCCGCCTTCGGCGATCCGACGGTGTTCTGCGAGCGGTACCTGGAGACCGGCAGACATATCGAGGTCCAGGTCATGGCCGATACCCACGGCACCATCTGGGCGGTCGGCGAGCGTGAGTGCTCGATCCAGCGCCGCCATCAGAAGGTGCTAGAGGAGGCGCCGTCGCCGCTGGTGGAGCGGATCGACGCCATGCGCGCGTCCGGCCCGGAGGCACGCGGTGGGGGCCGTCAAAGCGGTACCCCGCAAGGTGTACGCGCGCACGCAGGGCCCGCGCGCATGGCCGATGGACAGAGCATGCGGGAGCGGCTTTTCGAGGCCGCCGAGCTGGCCGCCGGTGCGATCGGTTACACCGGTGCCGGAACCGTGGAATTCCTCGCCGACGAGGCGGGCGAATTCTTCTTCCTGGAGATGAATACCCGTCTGCAGGTGGAACATCCGGTCACCGAATGCACGACCGGACTGGATCTGGTGCGCGCGCAGCTGGAGGTCGCGGCGGGCGGTGCCCTGGCCGCCGCCCCGCCGCCGCTGCGTGGACACTCGATCGAGGTCCGGCTCTATGCCGAGGATCCGGCGCACGAGTGGCAGCCGCAGAGCGGCACGGTGCATCGGCTCGAAATCCCGTCGGTGCTCACCGAGTTCGACATACTCGACCGGCCGGGGGTGCGACTGGACACCGGTGTGGTCGACGCTTCGGTTGTCGGGGTGCACTACGACCCGATGCTCGCGAAGGTCATCTCCTACGCCGAGACGCGCGCCGAGGCCGCACGCCTGCTGGCAACGGCATTGCAGCGCGCCAAGATTCACGGTCTGGTCACCAATCGCGATCTGCTGGTCCGTGTGCTGCGCCACCCGGCATTTCTCGCCGGAGACACCGATACGGCCTTCTTCGACACCCACGGACTGGACGCGCTGTCCGCACCGCTGGTCTCGGAGGCCGATGAATCGCTGTCGATCGTGGCCGCCGCACTCGCGGATGCCGCGGCGAATCGCAAGGCGGCCCGGGTAGGCGGGGGATTGCCCGCGGGCTGGCGGAACCTGCCGTCGCAGTCGCTGCACAAGTCGTATGAAAGCCGTACCAGCGGAACACATGACATCGGCTACCGTTTCACCCGCACCGGCGTCACGGTGGACGGTCACGACGGCCTCGAACTGGTAGCAGCCGGACCCGACCGGGTTGTGCTCGCGGTTCCGGGTGAACGCGGACTGGTGCGTCGGCAATTCGATATCGCCCGCTACGGGGATCTGGTCTGCGTCGATTCGCCGCTCGGACCGGTCTCGGTGCGCAGGCAGCCGCGGTTCAGCGATCCGGCCGATCAGGTCGCATACGGTTCGCTGCTCGCGCCCATGCCGGGCAGCGTGATCCGGATCGGCGCCGAGGTCGGCAGCGCCGTCGAACAGGGCCAGCCGATTCTGTGGCTGGAGGCGATGAAGATGGAGCACACCATCTCCGCGCCCGCCGCAGGTGTGCTCAGTGCCCTCAATGTCACTGTCGGCCAGCAGGTCGATGTCGGCGCCCTACTCGCCGTCGTCGATCCCACCGAAATCCAGGAGAACCAATGAGCTTCATCGAAACCGACGAGCAGAAGGCGCTGCGGGCCGCGGTGGCCGCGCTCGCCGCGAAGTACAGCTACCGCGATTATGTGCTGCCGAAGGCGCGCAAGCACGAACCGCTCACCGAATTGTGGGATGAGGCAGGAAAACTCGGCTTCCTCGGGGTGAATCTGCCCGAGGAGTACGGCGGCGGTGGCGCGGGCATGTACGAGCTCTCGCTGGTCATGGAGGAGCTGTCCGCCCAGGGCGCGGGCCTGCTGTTGATGGTGGTCTCACCGGCCATCTGCGGCACCATCATCACCAAATACGGCACCGACGAGCAGAAGCAGCAGTGGCTGCCCAAACTCGCCGACGGCAGCGGCAAGATGGTCTTCGGCATTACCGAACCGGACGCCGGCTCGAATTCACATCAGATCACCACCACCGCGCGCCGTGACGGCGAGGACTGGATCCTCAACGGCCGCAAGATCTTCATTTCCGGCGTCGACCAGGCCGAGGCGGTGCTGATCGTCTCCCGCACCGAGGATCACAAGACCGGCAAGCTCAAGCCCGCGCTGTTCATCGTGCCGACCGATGCCCCCGGCTTCGTCAAGACGCCGCAGGAAATGGACATTATCGAGCCGGACCACCAGTTCACCCTATTCCTCGATGACGTGCGGCTGCCGTCGGATGCGTTGGTCGGCAAGGAAGATGCCGCGCTGATGCAACTGTTCGCCGGTCTCAACCCGGAGCGGATCATGGGTGCGGCCATGGCCGTGGGCCTGGGCCGCTATGCCATCGAACGCGCCGTCGAGTACGCTAGGGAACGCACGGTGTGGAAGACGCCGATCGGTGCGCACCAGGGCATTTCGCATCCGCTCGCGGCGGTGAAGGTCGAGGTGG
>NZ_JBEXLC010000051.1:0-54813 GCF_040609795.1 Nocardia sp. NPDC004604 | reverse complement strand
CTACACCAATTGCATAAGCTAATTGCACTTCACATTGCTCAGCTAATCCAGCTGCTACAATATTTTTTCCGGTTTGGTCGAGCTTGCCCTGCACGCCGGAGAACAGGTCGGCTGCTCGACCCTCGAGGAGTTGGTCCTGCGAGCCCCGCTGGCACTGTCGGAGTCGACCGGGGTTGCGGTGCGCGTTGTTGTCGACGCCGAGGACGAGACCGGCCGTCGCGGTGTGCGGATCTTCTCTCGGCCCGATGATGACGTCGATACGGTGTCGGCGTTGTCGTGGACGTTGAACGCCGAAGGCGTGCTCGCGTCCGGATTCGACAGCGCGGCTGTCGATCTGGTGCAGTGGCCGCCCGCCGGTGCGGTCGCCGTGGACATCGATGGTGTTTACGATTCCCTTGATGCGCAGGGCTATCACTATGGTCCGGTGTTCCAGGCGCTGCGGTCGGTCTGGCGGGGATCCGACGGTATCTACGCCGAGGTCGAATTGCCTGAGCAGGCCCGAACCGAGGCGGAGCGGTTCGGAGTGCATCCCGCGTTGCTCGACGCCGCCTTGCACGCCCTGCGTTTTGCCGATGACACCTCGGCGGAGGGAACCGGACTGGCGTTGCCGTTCGAGTGGTCCGGTGTCACCGTGCATGCGGCCGGGGCCGACGCGTTGCGCGTTCGGCTCACCCGTATCGGTGAACATACGGTTGGTTTGGATCTGGCGGACATGACGGGTGCTCCGGTAGCGACTGTGCGGCAGCTGGCTTCCCGGCCGATCGATCCCGCGCAGCTCACCACCGGCACACCCATTGCCCGCACCGCTTTGTTCGACATCGGCTGGACACCGATCTCGGTGTCCGAAGCCGACCTCACCGCCCTGTCGTGGGCGGATCTCGGTGACGAGAGCGAGCAGGTTCCGCAGGTGGTGGTGTTGGATTGCCCGGCGGGTAACGATCCCGCTGCTGTTCACGCTGCGACTCATGATGTGCTGCAGGTGCTTCAGTCCTGGATTGCTGATCAGCGGTTCGGTGAGTCGGTGCTGGTGGTCCGAACCAGTGGTGCGGTTTCGGTTGCCGGGGAAGACATTACGAACTTGGCCGGTGCTGCTGTGGGTGGTCTGGTGCGTTCCGCCCAGGCGGAGAGCCCTGGCCGGATCGTGTTGCTCGACACCGATTCCGAAGATGCCGGTGCCGAACTCGGTGGGCTGCTGGGTGGGATTCTGGCTGCGGAGGAACCGCAGGTGGCCGTGCGTGGTGGACAGGTATACGGAGCGCGGCTCGCCCGGGTCGTCTCCGCTGCCGCGACCGCTCCGACGACCGACGCCTTCGATCCGGATGACACTGTTCTGGTCACCGGTGCCAGCGGCTATCTGGGTGGGTTGTTCGCTCGGCACCTGGTGAACGCACGTGGTGTGCGTCGTCTGTTGTTGTTGAGCCGCCGTGGTGAATCTGCTTCTGGTGCTTTGGAGTTGCGGGCGGAGTTGCAGGGTCTTGGTGTCGAGGTCGGGTTCGTGGCTTGTGATGTTGCCGATCGTGGTGCGCTCGCCGAGGTGTTGGCGGGTGTGCCTGCTGGTCATCCACTCACGGGTGTGTTCCATATGGCTGGTGTGCTCGATGATGGTGCCATCGCTTCGTTGACCGTGGATCGGTTGGATGCGGTGTTGCGGCCGAAGGTCGATGCTGCTCTGCATCTGCATGAATTGACTGCGGATCTGCGGTTGAAGGCGTTTGTGCTGTTCAGTTCGGTGGCTGGTGCGTTCGGCAACCCTGGTCAGGGCAACTATGCCGCGGCTAACGCGTGTTTGGATGCTCTGGCGGCACACCGCAGGGCATCCGGGCTCTGCGGTCAGTCGTACGCCTGGGGTTTGTGGAGCGTGGGCGGGGGTATGGCCGCGGAACTCAGCGACCGGGACCGTCACCGCATGTCTCGTTCGGGCATGCTGCCGCTCTCGGAAGAAGAAGGCCTCGCGCTGTTCGATGCCGCGACCGGGATCGACGCGGCGGCCCCTGTGCTTGCTCGTCTGGACCTGGATGCCATGCGCAGCGCTGGATTCACGGCGCCCGCACTGTTTTCCGCGCTGATCCCGCATCGCCGCAAAGCAGCCTCCGGAGCCGCCACTGCGCTTCGCGCTCGTTTGGCGAACACTCCCGAGGGTGAGCGTTTCGGTGTGCTCGTGGAGATCGTGCGTGGTCAGGTCGCGGCGATTCTGGGTCATCAGGACGTCAACGCAATTGCGGCGGACAAGGCCTTCAACGAGCTGGGCTTCGATTCGATCACCGCTATCGAGTTCCGCAATGCCCTCAAAACCGTGACGGGCCTGCACCTCCCCGCGACCCTGGTGTTCGACTATCCGACACCGCAGGCTTTGGCGAAGTATCTTGCCGATGAGTTCGCGGGCACCAGCCGGGATGTCGTGGTCACTGCCAGCAGAGCTCTTGACGACGACCCGATCGTGGTGGTCGGAATGGCCTGCCGTTATCCCGGCGGGGTCACTTCACCTGAGGAGCTCTGGGAACTGGTCCGTAACGGTGGGGATGCGATATCGATGCTCCCGGTCGACCGTGGCTGGGATATCGAGGGCATCTATGATCCGGAATCTGGTCGGGTGGGCAAGTCCTACACCCGGGAAGGTGGGTTCCTGCATACTGCTGCAGATTTCGATGCGGACTTCTTCGGGATCAGCCCGAACGAGGCCACGGGGATGGATCCGCAACAGCGGCAACTCCTGGAAACGACGTGGGAGGCGTTGGAGCGCGCCGGTGTGGATCCGGCGGTATTGCGTGGCAGTTCGACCGGGGTGTTCACCGGTGTGATGTACCACGACTACGCGCAGGGCGCCGGTGGCAACGCGACCGGCAGTTTGGTGTCGGGTCGAATCGCCTACACCCTGGGGCTGGAAGGCCCAGCCGTCTCAGTGGATACGGCCTGTTCATCATCGCTGGTGGCAATGCATTTGGCCGCGCAGTCGCTGCGGTCGGGTGAGTGTGATCTGGCATTGGCCGGTGGTGTGGCAGTGATGGCGACGCCGGAGACGTTTGTGGAGTTCAGCAGGCAGCGGGGTTTGTCGCCGGATGGTCGGTGTAAGTCCTTCGCCGACACGGCCGATGGTGTCGGCTGGGCCGAAGGTGCCGGTGTGTTGGTGTTGGAGCGTTTGTCCGATGCCCGCCGTAATGGTCATCAGGTTTTGGCGGTGATGGCTGGTTCGGCGGTGAATCAGGATGGTGCGTCGAATGGTTTGACCGCGCCGAATGGTCCGTCGCAGCGGCGGGTGATCCGCCAAGCGTTGGCGAACGCGGGGGTGTCCCCGGTCGAGGTGGATGCGGTCGAGGCCCACGGCACGGGTACCACTTTGGGTGATCCGATCGAGGCGCAGGCGTTGTTGGCGACGTATGGGCAGGATCGTGCGGGGGATCGTCCGTTGTGGTTGGGGTCGTTGAAGTCCAATATCGGTCATTCCCAGGCTGCCGCGGGTGTGGGTGGTGTGATCAAGATGGTGATGGCGATGCAGCACGGTGTGTTGCCGCGAACGCTGCATGTGGATCAGCCCTCGACGAAGGTCGATTGGTCCGAGGGGCATGTGCGGTTGTTGACCGAGGAGGTGTCGTGGCCGGTGGTGGATCGGCCGCGTCGTGTCGGTGTGTCCTCGTTCGGTATCAGCGGCACCAACGCCCACGTCATCCTGGAGCAGCCCGCGGCCGTGGAGGCGGTGCCGGTAGTGAAGACCGACCCGGTGGGTGGGGTGCTGCCGTGGCTGGTTTCGGCACGCAGTGCTGCGGCTCTTGCCGGTCAGGCTGCCCGCCTGGCATCTCATGTGGCCGACCACGACCTGGACCCGATCGATGTCGGTTTCTCGCTGGCCAGCACGCGTGCTGTGTTCAACCATCGCGCTGTTGTCCTGGGCGACGATCGCGACGGTCTCCTCGCGGGAGTGCGGGCGCTGGCCGGGGGCGTGCCGGCTCCCGGTGTGGTGACCGGTCGCGTGGTACCGGGTTCGACGGGTGTGGTGTTTTCCGGTCAGGGTGCGCAGTGGGCGGGCATGGCTACTGAGCTGCGCGGTGCGTATCCGGTGTTTGCCGAGTCTTTCGATGCGATCGTGGCTGAACTGGATCCGCTTCTCGGGCAATCGGTTTCGTTGAATGTGGCGTTGGCGTCCGAGGATCTGGTTGATGCGACGGTGTTCGCGCAGGCGGGTTTGTTCGCGTTCGAGGTGGCGTTGTTCCGGTTGCTCGAATCGCGGGGTGTGCGTGCGGATGTGGTGGCGGGTCATTCGATTGGTGAGGTTGCTGCCGCGCATGTGGCTGGTGTGTTGTCGCTGGTGGATGCGTGTGTGTTGGTGGCGGCGCGTGGCCGGTTGATGCAGGCGCTGTCTTCCGGTGGCGCGATGGTCGCTGTCGGTGCTTCGGAAGCCGATGTGCTGCCATTGCTGGGTGGTGAGGTGTCGATCGCGGCGGTCAACGGTCCGTCGTCGGTGGTGCTCTCCGGTGCCGAAGACGCGGTCCTGGCCATTGTCGAGGCGTGCATCGAGCGTGGGTGGCGGACGCATCGGTTGCGGATCTCGCATGCCTCCCATTCGGCGTTGATGGAGCCGATGCTGGCCGAATTCGCCACGGTGCTACAGGGTTTGGCATTCACCCGCCCGAGCATCGCGTTGGTATCCACGGTGACCGGTGCCCGGATCGAGCACGAGATGATCGACCCGTCATATTGGGTCGGGAATATCCGCAAGACAGTGCGATTCGCCGACGCTGTCGCCACGATGGCGGATATGGGTGTGACCCGGTTCGCCGAGGTCGGCCCCGATGCGGTCCTGACCCCGATGATCGCTCAAACTCTCGACACCGCAACCGCAATCGCTCTGGCCAGACGCAACAACGCCGACCCCACGACTTTGCTGACCGGACTCGCCCGGCTATACGTCGCAGGCACGACAGTGGACTGGACGGCGTACCACGCCGGTAGCGGAGCAGTGAAAATAGATCTACCGACATACAGCTTCCAGCGCCGCCGCTTCTGGGTCGCGGGCCAACTGCACACCGGGGAGGCACACGCACTCGGTCTGCGGTCCACCGAACATCCCATGCTGGGCGCGGTGCTGGCGCAGCCGGAGAGCGGGGGTGTCCGATTCACCGGCCGCCTGTCCACGGCCACCCATCCCTGGCTGGCCGATCATGACGTGCTCGGTACCGTGCTGCTGCCCGGCACCGGATTCGTCGAGCTGGCCATCCACGCCGGAGACCAGGTCGACTGTCCGGAACTGGAGGAACTCACGCTGCTGGCGCCACTCGTGCTCCAGGGGCACGGCGGTGCGCAGATCCAGGTGATCGTCGGTGACGGAGATGAGACCGGTCGCCGACGGCTCGACATCTACTCGCGCAAGGATGATGACGATCCGTCGGTCCCGTGGACGCACCATGCGGAAGGCGCTGTGCGCCCGAGCCGCGAGACCGACGAAGCGGAAAGCTGGGCCGACTTCGCGCAGTGGCCACCGGTCGGCGCCACGCAGGTGCTGCTGGCCGGCGCCTACGACGAACTCGCCGACAACGGGTACAACTACGGGCCTGCCTTCCAAGGTCTGGAAGCCCTCTGGCGCCGCGGCGAGGATCTCTTCGCCGAGGTTTCGCTGCCCGAGCAAACCTCTACCCAGGGCTATGGTGTCCATCCCGCATTGCTCGATGCGGCGATGCATGCACTGGCCTTCAGCCATCCGCAGGGCGTGGACGAGGACGCCGAGCGTCCGATCCTCGTACCATTCACCTGGTCTTCGGTGCGTTTGCACAGCGACGGCGCCCGGCGGGTAAGGGTTCGGTTGACCTCTCCGAAGGCGGGGACAGTCACCCTGACCATGGCCGATTCCGTTGGCGCGCCCATGCTTTCGGTACAGTCCCTCGCATTGCGCCCGTTGCCCCTCGAACTGCTCGCGGCCTCATCCCAGTCCGCACATGATGCGCTGTTCGAAGTCACTTGGCGGCCCGGTCCGGAGCTGCGCTCCGTTGCGGGAGTCTCCTGGGCCGAGTGGGGCTCGGCGGAGACGGCCTCGGTCCTCCTTTTCCGGCCCCCGCTCGACGGCGGTGAAGTGCCGGTCCGGCTGCGCTCAGCTGTGCACCGCACGCTCGGCGTCATTCAGGAGTTCTCGAGCGACGAACGCTACGCCGCAAGCACTCTCGCCGTGATCACCGACAGCACGGCCGACCCGGCCGCGGCTGCGGTGTGGGGTCTGGTGCGCGCGGCGCAGGCGGAGAACTCGGGGCGGATCGTGCTCATCGAGGCTCCCGAAGCGATAACGACGGATCACCTGGTAACAGCGGCGCTGACGGGCGAGCCGGAACTGAACGTCCATGCGGATGGGACACGGGTGCCGCGGCTCATCCGCGCCGCCGCACCAGAATCGGAGCGGCCGACACCCTGGGATCCCGAGCGGACTGTGTTGATCACCGGTGGTACCGGCGGAGTCGGTAGCTACCTCGCCAAGCATCTAGTGAGCGAGCATGGCGTACGACACCTGCTGTTGGTCGGCCGACGTGGACCAGCCGCCGCCGCGGATCTCATCGAGGAACTCAACGCTCTCGGCGCCGAGGTGCGCGTAGCCGCCTGCGATGTCGCAGACCGTGCAGCGCTGCGGGACCTGCTTGCCTCGATACCCGCGGAGCATCCGTTGGGTGGGATCGTCCACGCGGCGGGGGTTACCCACAACGCGCTGGTCGACAACTTGACGCCGGAGCAGATCGACTACTGCCTCGGTGCCAAGGCCGACGCCGCCTGGTACCTGCACGAGCTCACCAGTGACGCCGGGCTGTCCGCCTTCGTGATGATCTCCTCGGTGGCAGGCTTGGTACCGCCCCCGGGTCAGGGCGGCTATGCAGCCGCCAACATGTTCCTCGACGGGCTCGCGACCCACCGTCACGCCGAAGGCATGCCGGCCACCTCGCTCGCCTATGGCCTGTGGGAGTCCGAAACCGGACTGACTCAGCGGCTCAGCCAGGCCGATCGGCAGCGTATGCGCCGCAGCGGTGTGCCGCCACTGGCTGCCGCCAAGGCGCTCGAGCTGTTCGACGCGGCATTGTCCACGGACCGTCCGGTACACGTACCGGTCGAGATCGACCTTGCCGCGTTGCGTGCTCTGGACGCGGTGCCCCCGCTGCTCAGCGACTTGGTCAAGCGGACCGGGCGTCGGCAGAGCACCGGAACACAGGATGTGGGGGCGCTTCGCAGACGACTGGCACAACTGTCCGAGTCCGAACAGGAACAGTGGCTCCGGACGCACGTCCTCGAGAACGTGGCGAGACTGCTGGGACATGAGAGCGCTGAGGCACTCGACCCCGAGCGGGACTTCCTCGAATCGGGGTTCGACTCACTGGCCGCCATGGAGTTGCGCACCGCCCTCAGCGCTTCCACCGGCCTGACGCTGCCGACCGCCGCGATCTTCGATCACAAGACGCCGGCGGCACTGGCCCGATACCTGCAGAAGGAGCTCACCGCAGACTCACGAACCGACCATGAACCCGATGGTTCGGACGACTCGTTGTACGGGATGTTCCGTGGCGCGGTAGCGTCCGGCCAGGCCGGCAAGGGCTTCGCTTTGTTGCGGGCGGCGGCGGAGCTGCGCGAGCAGTTCTCCTCGGCCCACGAACTGGACCGAGTGCCGGTGCCCATTCGGCTCGCCGCGGGCTCCACCTTGCCACGCATCATTTGCCTCGCTCCGCCGCTGGCCACCGGCGGCGCACATCAGTACGCCCGGATCGCATCGCATTTGCGAACTGCCCGTGACGTTTTGGCGCTGCCGCCGATCGGTTGTCGGACGGGGGAGCCACTGCCGACGACGCCGACGGCGGCCGCGGAAGCCGTGACGCGCTCCGTCCTCGAGGCGGCGCAGGGAGATCCGTTCGTTCTGGTCGGATACTCCTCCGGCGGATCGTTGGCCTACCTCGTCACCGAGCACCTGGAAGCCGCTGGTGGCCCAGCACCCGACGGCGTGGTCCTGTTGGACACTTACAACGTGCACTACGACGGCGAATGGCTGCTTCGGGCGATGGCTGAACGCATGGTGTCGGCGGAGGCCACATTCGGTCGCTTCGACCAGGCCCGGCTGACCGGCATGGGCCGGTATGTGCAGTTCCTACAGGAGATGGTGCCCGGCTCCGTCGCCACGCCGACGTTGTTCATCCAGTGCGCCCAGAACTTCCTGGGGAGTTCATCGGATCGGGTGAACTGGCAAGCCGAACCGTGGGATTCGACGCATACCGTTGTTTCGGTACCGGCTGATCACTTCACGATCCTGGAGGACGGTTCAGTGGATGTCGCCGAAGCGATCGAGGGCTGGCTCGAGAGCTAGGAACAATGACCGGGTGGGCGCCATGCTCACCCGGTCATTGTGGCCCTAGCCCGACAGCGCTCGAGCGCAATGATCGCGGATCAACTGTCCGATCGGACGGCAATTCGCATCGATGAAGAAGTGGCCGCCCGGAAAGGATTTCGCGAAGAAGCTTCCAGAGGTGTGCGAGCCCCATACCTCGATTTCCGCGAAACTGGCATCGGGGTCACGATCGCCGACAATTGCGACGATGGGGCTGCTGACCATCGCCTCCGGACTGCACTCGTAGGTCTCGATGGCTCGGTAGTCGTTCCGGACGATCGAGAGGATCAGCTCTCGAAATTCGGGATCCTCGAGCAACGCCGATGGGGTACCGCCGAACCGGACCAGTTGCTCAGCGAGTTCTCGATCGCCCAGCAGGTGCACTCGCAGCTCAGGTGGCGCCGCCGAAGGCGCGCGCCGACCGGAGGCGAACAGGACCTTCGGGCTCGCTCCCACCTCGTGCTCGAGCCGTCGGCATGCCTCGAAAGCCACGACAGATCCCATACTGTGCCCGAACAAGGAGAAATCCTGGGCATCCCCGACTGCTGCTACCAGCTCGGGCAGCAGGCCATCGACGAGGTCCGAAATATTCCCGACGAGCGGTTCCCGTCTTCTATCTTGTCGCCCCGGGTATTGGACAGCGAGAACCTCATACTCTGACCCCACGCCTTCGGCCAATCGTCCGAAAGACATGGCGGATCCGCCGGCGTGCGGAAAGCAGACCAGTTTATGAGATCCGTCCCCCGGCGCAGGGGACAGGCGACGTAGCCAGCTATTACCCATAGGGTGGAGAGCCTTTCGTTTACGCGAGCTAGAGGTTCGATGGTGTGTGCTCGAGCCGCACCACCGCACTCCAAGGCCTCGACGAATTTTCGATCGGCTTGCGGGGATCCGGCTGTGGGAAGAGCATGATCGGCTTCATGAACCAGGGCAGCCGGTTGAACCGGTGTGCCGCCGAGACCAGAGGTTCCACGTCGTCGGCCGTCCAGCCGAGGTCGGCGAAGAAGCCGAGCGGATCGACCGGACCGAACTGCCATGGTGCGTTGGCCAGCAGTTCGGTGGTGGCCTTGCCCATTCGCTTCACAACCGCCTGGTTATTGACATCCAGTGCCCACCAAGCGATTTCAGGACGAGCCAGCGCGGCGGCCAAGCCGACGACATCGTCGTCGCTGAGGTAGTAGACCAGACCCTCGGTGAGCACCAGTGCCCGCTGTGCACCCGCGAGGGCCCCGTCCAGGAACTGCTGCCGCGCCTCGGGATCGGCGAGATCCACCGCCGTGCGGGTGAGTGCGCAGCGCGGCGACTCCCCGGCCAGCAGCTTGTTCTTCTCGGCGACCAATTCGGGGAGATCGGCCTCTATCCAAGGGAATTCGGCGGACAGCTCCAGCCGGTAGGGGCGGGTATCCATACCCGCGGCCATATTGACCACCAGATCGCAGCCCTGCGCGACGGTCTTCAGGATCAGGTCGTCGATGAGCTTGGTCCGGGCGACCAGGCTCCAGCCATTGCGCATCAAGCGCGGCGCGCGGGCGGCTATGGCGTGGCCCCGCTCCCCGGCGACCCGGTCGGCGAGGGGATCGTGGAAGAGGGCATCGGGGCGCGCGGATTCGGCGGCCCGGTAGGCGGCCACCCAGCGGGCGGTGTCGGAAACATTGGTAACTAGTTCAGCGGTCTCGGCCACCAGTGCAGTCTTGCACAGCAAAACGAAAAAGATGATTATGAGCCACGCGTATTTCAGAACTCTCGCAACGCCACGTACTGTGTTGTTTTCGCCATTGCACACAGGGGTTTTGATGAACGCACGGTATGCGATCAGGTGGGCAGCCGAGCACGGGGTGCCGCGGCTGGCATTGCGCGCGCAGCGCCGCTTGGGCGATCCGTTCGCCCGGCTGCTCAGTGGCGCGGAAGGCCGCAGCGATCCGTATTCGCTGATCGATCAGCTGCGTGGGACCGGCAGAGTGCATACCGGCCCGGTTGGCTACGCGACCTTCGATTACCAGCTGTGCCGGGCGATCCTGCGCGACAGAAGATTCGGCGCGCGCACTCCTATCGACCCCGCCGTGCCCGGCCCGCTGCGCCGCAATGCCGAGCGAGTCGTGTTGCCGCCCAACCTGACCGAGGCGCCATCGATGTTGATGCTCGACCCACCGGAGCACAGCCGGATGCGCAAGCCGGTCGCCTCCGCGTTCACCCCGCGCGCCGTCGCCCGGTTGGGCGACCAGGTGCGTGCGGTCACCACCGAACTACTCGACGCCATGTCCGCGCGCGGATCGGCCGACCTGATCGGCGATTTCGCCGCGCAGGTCCCCATTGCCATCATCGCCGAGATGCTCGGTTTCCCCGCCGCCGACCGCGAGCTGTTCCTGCGCTGGGGTGACGTGGTCACTCCGCTGCTGGACGTCGGGATCTCCTGGCGGACGCACCGCCGCGCGATAGACGCGACGGCGGCGATGGAGGGTTATCTCGCCGCCCACATCGAGAAATTGCGCCGCGAACCCCGCGAGAACATCTTCAGCGTCCTGGTGTCCTCGGGCGATCTGAGCACCACCGAGCTGATTGCGAACGCGAACCTGCTGATGGCCGCGGGCTTCGAGACCACGGTGAACGTCATCGGCAACGCGATCCCGCTCTTGTTTTCCCACCCCGACCAGCTCGACCTCTTGCGCGCCGAGCCGCAGCGCTGGCCCGGCGCGATCGAGGAGGTGCTGCGGTTCGACCCGCCGGTGCAGATAGCCGCTCGCCGAGTCCTGGAACCGGTGGATCTCGGTGCGAGCGTTCACCTTCAGCCAGGAAAGTCGATCATCGTGTCCCTGGCAGGCGCCAACCGCGATCCCGCGCACTTCCCCGACCCGCATCGATTCGACATCACCCGTACCAACGCCAAGGAGCACCTCTCGTTCGGCTCCGGCATCCACGCCTGCATCGGTGCGAGCCTGGCCAGGCTGGAAGCGGCCCACGCGCTACCCGCCCTGTTCGAACGCTTCCCCGACCTGCGCCTCGATGGCGAACCCAGCCGCCGCGGCCTGTCCACCCTGCACGGTTACCAGCACATGCCTGCCCGACTGGGTCGACCTGCGGGGGCGCGGGCTGTCCCGTCCATGGCATTCGGCGACCGCGTGCCCCGCAGCTGACAGCTGGGACAGGCGCTCGGCCCTTCCAGCGATACCGGGTCTGGACCCATTGTCGGCGGCCGGTGGACATCCGGTGCCGAACCATCGGAATTTCGATGTCTCGAATAGCCGATTCTATTGGTCAACCTTGATCGGGCGGGTCTACCTTCGACCATGTCGCCGCTGCCGAATCGAGCACAGAATGTCAGCTCATCCACTGCGTGGAGGACTCGAACCAGCGCGACGGCAACTCGGAGAGCGAGCCCGCTACCGGGCTCAGAACGACGGAGACAACCCATGTCGAAGATCCTTTTCGTGATGACCGGCGTCGACTACTGGACGCTGGCCGATGGCACCGAGCACCCGACCGGCTTCTGGGCCGAGGAGTTCGTTGTGCCCTTCCAGGCGCTGAAGGCCGCGGGTCACGAGATCGTGGTGGCCACCCCCGGCGGCGTAGTGCCGACGGTGGACAGGGGCAGCCTCGCGCCCGAGGTCAACGGCGGTCAGGAGATCGCCGACCAGCGGGCGGGCGTGCTCGCCACCAGCACCGAGCTGAACAACCCGATCAAACTGGCGGAGGCCGACCTCGCCGACTACGACGCGGTGTTCTACCCCGGTGGCCACGGCCCGATGGAAGATCTCGCCGTCGATGCCACCTCCGGCGAATTGCTCACCGCCACACTGGATTCCGGTAAGCCGCTGGCCGTGGTGTGCCATGCGCCCGCCGCGCTGCTCGCCGCGACCAAGGCCGACGGCGGCAATACCTTCGCCGGTTACGCCCTGACCGGATTCACCAATGTCGAAGAGACCCAGGCGGGTTTCGCCGATAAGGCCGAATGGCTGCTGCAGGACCGGCTGGTCGAGATCGGCGCCGATTTCCGCGAGGCCGATCCGTGGGCGCCGAATGTGGTGGTCGACCGTAACCTGATCACGGGCCAGAATCCGGCGTCCTCGGCCGGTGTCGCCGAAGAACTGCTGAAGAAGCTGTCCTGATCATGGCCGCTGACCGGCTCGCGGAGGTGCTCGACGCGACCTATGCGTGCCTGACGCGCTACGGCGTACGGCGCACCACGGTCGACGACATCGCCGCCAGCATGGGGGTGTCCCGGTCGGCGGTCTATCAATATGTCCGCAGTAAGGACGATGCCGTCCGGCGGCTCGCCGAACGCCTGCACACTCGGGCGCTCACGCGAGCCGAGACCGCCGCCGCCACGGAAAGCCCTGCGGCCCAACGCATTCGCGGGGTACTGGCGGCCAAACTCGAGCTGGTGCTGCAACTGAAGGGCGATTCTCCGCACGGGACCGAACTGCTCGACCACAAGGCACGCCTGTTCGGCGATATCTGCACCGCATTCACCACCGACCTGCGCGGACTGCTGGTCGGACTGTTCACCACGGCGGGCACCGTCGAGCAGGTGTCGCCCGCGGCGGCCGCCGATATCTGTATCGCCATGGTGATCGGTCTGGAATCCGCGCCCCAGGCCCGGCGGCTGTTCGACCCCGCCGTTACCGCGCTGCTCAGCGGGTTGCTCGCGACACCCGGCGTGGCGGGTCAGATATCTATCTCGACGTCGGTGAGCGGGTAGGCGACGCAGGAATGGGTGTAGCCGAACCGGCTGTCGGACAGGCGCAGTCGCGCTTCCTCGGCATTGTGGATCTCGCCCTTGCAGATCCGCACGCGGCACAGGCTGCACTCGCCGGACCGGCAGGCGGCCTCGGGCCGGATGCCCTGATCTTCCAACGCGTCCAGCAGCGGTCGGTTGCGTGGTGTGCGGAACGAGGTGGCGCCCACAGTGACGGTCACTTCTTCGGTCGCATCGAGTCCGGCGGGCCAGTGCGGTTGTGCGGTGGGGTCGGCGGGCGCGCCATTGGCCTCGAAGCGAATCCGGCGGCGGCGCTGTCCCAGCGACGTGAGTTGTTGCAGCGCATAGGGATACAGCGCCTGCGGACCGCATACGTATACCATCCGATCGCGCAGTTCACCGACCAGCGCGGTGATCGTCTCGGCGGTCAGGAATCCGGTCGGTCCGAGCCAGCCGGGATTCGGTTCGGCGATCACGTAATCGACGCGGATATTCGGATGCGCGGCGGCGATCGCGTCGAGTTCGTCGCGGAAGATGATGTCATCGGCCGACCGTGAGCCGTAGACGAGCTGGAAGCTACGGCCCAGCTCATTGTCGACAATATCGCGAATCATGCTCAGCGCCGGGGCGACTCCCGATCCACCAGCCAGGAACACCACGTCATCGCCGTGGAAGAGCGGATTGTGGTGGAAGGTGCCCAGCGGACCGGTGGTGCTGAGGCGGTGTCCGACGTCGACGGTGTCGATGAGTAGATTGCTGATCCGGCCGCCGGGCATCCGGCGCACGGTCAGGTCGTAGTGGTCGAGTCGGGCTGGGCTGGAGGAAATCGCAAACGGCCTGCTGGTGCCGTCGATGAAGACGTTGACGTACTGTCCGGCCAGGAATGGTGGGAGTGCAACCGAATCGGCCGCCGCGATCCGGAAGGTCTTGCTGGTGGCGGTTTCCTCGATCACGTCGGTGACCACCACCTGCAACCGCTTGGGGTGGTATGCATCGACGGTCCGGTGGGTTTCGCCGTGATAGTCGCGGACGTCCGGTGTGCGTGCAGCGATCTCGGCGAGGATTTCGGCGGTGCCGTCGAAGCGGTCGGCGAATGGGTGTGTCACGAAAGATGCTCCCTTCAGGCGGCTTTGGTGCGAAGCAGGCGGCGGGCGACGCGGGCGCCGGCTTCGAGGGTGGGCTGGAAGCCGCCGATGCCAGCCCAGGATCCGGCCAGATGCAGTCCGGGGACGTGAGTCCGGCGCTCGCTGTTGCGGAACAGCCAGCTCTCGGTGGCGTCCTGGTCATAGCCGTAGATGGCGCCGCCTGGGTGGCCGAGGTAGCGCATCATTGTCAAAGGTGTTGCGACATCGACCTCTTCGATGGCGTCGCGGATGCCAGGTGTGATGTGTTCGACCACATCGAGCAGGGTCTCGGCATAGGCGAATTTGGTACTCGCATAGTCCTGCGGCGCGATGTTGTCCCATGCGTCGGCGTACTGCAGGGTCATCAGGCTGATATGGGTCGCGCCGGATGGGGCGAAGCCGATGGGAGCGACGTCGTAGGAGGAGACGCAGACCCCGCGTGCTGGTTCGAGCGAGTGCCAGGAGGCCTGGGTGCGGTCGTCATCGGCGTCGAGATTGATGAAGCTCGTGCTGGCGGTGAAGCCCAATTCCGCTGGGGTGGCGTCCAATCCCATATGCAGTACGAAGCCGGAGACGCCGATGCGGCGGCTGGCGAGATCATTGCGGACGGCCGCGGGCACGATATCGCCGAGCATCGCATAGGTGACCGGCAGCGAAGCATTCGAGACGATATCGGGCGCGGTGACCTCCTGCCCGTCCTCGAGCCGGACGCCGATGGCCCGGCCCGCCTCGGTGAGGATGGCGTCGACGGCGGTATTGAACCGGACCTCACCGCCCGCGCGCAGGAACGAATCCAGAATGGCGGTCGACATGGCCTGGGATCCGCCGCGCACATGCCACGGCTTGAATTCGAAATAGGCGAACAGCGTCAGCGCCAGATCCTGGAAGGGCAGCTTCGACGGCGGCTGGCCGAGGTAGGTCCAATAGATACCGAGCGCGCACTTGAGCGCTTCGTCTTCGAAGTACTCATCGAGCACCTGCCGAAGGGGTCGCAGCCCGTAGGTGAACAGCGTCGGATCGATCTCCTCGGCGGGCATGCCGCGCTTGGCTGCGATCTGCCAGAATGCGACCGCCTTGACCAGATCGAAGAAGGCACGAGCCCGAGATCCATTGCCGGGGAACGCTTCTTCGATCGTGGTGATGGCGCGCTCCCAGTCCGCGGGCAATGTCAGGTCGAGCTGCCCGGGAATCACCGCCCGGTACAGGTCGTGCTCCTGCACGAATTCCAGCTTGTCGGCGATATCGAGCTGCTGGAACAGGCCCTCGCGCAAGGAGACCGGCTGCCCCTCGACACCCACCCCGGACAGCTGGTGCAGTGCGACCTCGAATTCGAAGCGCCCGCGTCGAAACGAAGTACCGCAGCCGCCCGGGATATTGTGGCGCTCCACCAGCAGCGTGCGCGCGCCCGCCCGCTGCAGCGTGGCGGCCGCGGTCAGACCGGCATTGCCCGCGCCGATCACAATGGCGTCGAAATCGCTCATGCGTCTGCGCCTTTCGGCCGCGTGGCGGCGTAGGCTTCGGTTTGGATCTGCTCGAATTGCGCACCCATCGCCTCGGCCAGTGCAGTCGCCGCCGAGAGCGGGCGCACCATCACCATGAAGTCATCGATCTTGCCGTCGGCGTCGAAGTGCAGGAAGTCGCAGCCGGTGAGCTGCTTGCCATTGACCTTCGCCTCGAAGATGAACGCGTGATCGCGCCCGTTCGGGTCGGCGATCTCGCGCACGTAGTGGAAGTCCTCGAATACTCGCAGGACGCCGCGCAGGATCGCGGCGGTGATCGCCTTACCCGGATAGGGCTTGAACGCGACCGGGCTGGTGAATACGACATTGTCGGCCAGCAGCGCCTCGATGGCGGCCGCGTCGCGGGCCTCGACGGCCGTGCGGAAGGGGTGCATCTCTCACCTTCATACTCAATTTGTTGACTATGTGGTTCAAAGACTAGCGAGGACCAGGCGCGGGTGTCCATAGCTGAGTAGACAATATTTTGAATAATCGCCGAGGTGATAACCTGACCCGATGGCATTACGCAATGCGGTGCTGGCCGCGCTCATCGAAGGCGAGGCCTCCGGCTACGACCTGGCCAAGGGCTTCGACGCGTCGGTGGCCAACTTCTGGATGGCCACTCCGCAGCAGCTGTATCGCGAACTCGACCGGATGGCCGAGGAGGGGCTGATCCGAACGCGGGTCGTGCAGCAGGAGCGCAGGCCGAACAAACGATTGCACTCGCTCACCGAGGCGGGGTGGGAAGCCTTGCGTGCTTTCACCGCCGAGCAGCCGAAACCCACGGCGATCCGGGACGAACTGCTGGTCAAGGTGCAGGCGGTGGATGTCGGCGACGCGGCGGCCGTGCGCGCCGCTGTCGCCGAGCGCAAACAGTGGGCCGAGGCGAAATTGGCCCGCTACGAACGACTTCGGACGCGGCTGCTCGACGGCCGCAGCGAACAGGCGTATCTGCTGGAGGCCGAGCACGTCGGCCCGTATCTCACGCTGATGCGCGGTGTGTCCTTCGAACAGGAGAACATCCGCTGGGCGGAACTGGCGCTCGCCGTCATCGACCGCCGCCTGAGCGCGGCGAAGTCCTAGTCCGGCGGACTCGAATCTCGTTGGCGTGCCTGGTGCTCGTGTGCCATCCGGCGCAACATCGTGCTACGAACGCCGTGGTCTGCAGCGCCGGGCGGCTGCGCCGGAGCTGGTGCAGCCCGCCTGAGGCGGGGTGGTCGGTGCTCGAGACGCGATTTTGCCGCCGAACCGGCCGCACTCAGTCGAGGGTGTGTCGGTAATGGTCGCGCCGGGCCTGTTTCGCGGCTCGGCGATCGCATCGCCCTCGCGTGGGTTCGGGTCAGTTGCTGGGACGGGTCGGCAGGCCGTCCATGGGCCGGCCCATACCGGATCCGTTCAGGCCGTTGGTGCTGCCGCCGGGTTCGCCGCCCTGTGGGCCGGGGCCACCGTTCATGCCGTTCGGTGCGCCGGTGGTCGTGCCGACGGCGGTCGCAGTATTGGTGTCGTCGGTCTGGGTGCCCCGAATGGTCACGGTGTCACCGACTTTCACGCTGGTCGCGCCGGTGGTGGTTGCGGTGATGGTGTAGGTCTGGGTGTAGTCGTCGGCGCTCTTGGCGGTGACGGATGTGCTGGAAAGCGCGGTGATGGTGCCGGTTTGGGTCAGTTCGGTGCGATAGCCGCCATTGCCGTCGGAGACGACGACCTGGCCGTGCAGCGGCGGGCCGGTCATGGCACCGCCGGGACCGGCGCCGATCTGGCCGGGCTGGCCGTTCATACTCATCCCCGGTCCGCCGGGGCCGTGGTTGCCGCCGTTGTCACTGGACGACGCCGCATAGATGATGCCGCCGCCCGCCGCGGCGATCACACCGGCGATACCCACGGCGGCCAGGGTCTTTCGGGTCGACCAGCCGGTCGAGGACGGGGGAGTCGGCGCCCCCCGGGTCGGGTCCTGGTCGGGCGGGGGCTGGTGGATGAGGGTGGTCATGCTGGGGTGCTCCTCTGCGGTGACGACCGGTGCGCGCGCCGGTCCGGGTAGTCCTGTTCGGGTCAACCGTCGTCGGCGAAATTAGGTGCGAGCTGTGCGCGAGGTCAGGATCGGCTATGTCCGGTTCGGCGCACAGCAAGTTCACAGCCGGGCCATAGCCGCTGCCGAGCCACCGCCCGGAGTATGAGGCCCATGTCCACGATGACCTCTGGAAACAGCCCGGCCAACCGGACTGCCATGCGGCGCGGCGACGGCACTCCGATCAATGTGCTCGTCGTCGATGACGAACCGGTCCTGGCCGAGATGTTGTCGATGGCGCTGCGGTACGAGGGCTGGGAGGTCGGCACGGCCGGTGATGGGCGCACGGCGGTGACCAGGGCGCGCGAGACCAGGCCGGATGTGGCGGTGCTCGATGTGATGCTGCCCGATATGACCGGACTCGAGGTGCTCGGCAAGCTGCGCGCGCAGGTTCCGCATCTGCCGGTGCTCTTGCTGACCGCGAAGGATTCGGTGGAGGACCGGATCGCGGGGCTCACCGCGGGCGGTGACGATTACGTCACCAAGCCGTTCAGCATCGAAGAGGTGGTGCTGCGGTTGCGGGCGCTGCTGCGCCGCACCGGGGTGGCGAGCGAGGACGGCGGCGCCCAGATCGTGGTCGGTGATCTGGTCCTCGACGAGGACAGCTATGAGGTCACCCGGGCCGGTGCCCCGATTGTGTTGACGGCCACCGAATTCGAACTGCTCCGGTTCTTCATGCGCAACCCGCGGCGGGTGTTGAGCAAGGCGCAGATTCTGGATCGGGTCTGGAGTTACGACTTCGGCGGACGGTCCAATATCGTCGAGCTCTACGTGTCGTACCTGCGCAAGAAGATCGATAGCGGTCGGGCGCCGATGATCCATACCCTGCGCGGAGCCGGATATGTCCTCAAGCCCGCGGGCTGAGGTGCGCCGCCTGCGGTCGCCGCGACGGTGGTCGCTGCGGGCCCGGCTGCTGGTCGGGCAGGCGCTGCTCCTGGTGACCGTGGTGGTCGGCATCGGCGCCGCGACCGAGTTCGCGCTGCAACAGTTCTTGGTGCATCAACTCGATACCCAGCTGATCGATGCGCAGAAGCGCTCACTCGGCGATTCCGGTGGCGGTCCCAGCCTGGGGCCGCCGCCCGGTGAGTCTTCCGGTAACCAGTCCGCACCCCCGCCCCCGCCCCTGCCGCCGCATCCGCAGAGCACCGGACCGGGGCCGGAATTCCTCGACCGGCGCGGCATCCAGCCCGATGCCGTGGGTGCGATCGTCGATCGGGGCACGGTCACCGCCGCGGGCCGGATCGGCAGTGACGGCATACAGGACGCGCTATCGGATGCCGCCCGCCGACAGCTCGCCGCGGTGGCGGCCAACGGCACGGCGACCACCGTCGATATCGACGGTGCGGGCCGCTATCGCGTGATCGCGGACCGGACCTGGCAGGGCACAACGGTGGTCACCGGGCTGCCATTGGCATCCGTGGACGAGACGCTCATACGGGTGTTGTGGGTGCTGGTGATCGTTACCGTGATCGTGCTGGTGTTCGCGGTCACGGTGGGTATCTGGCTGATTCGCCGCGCGCTGGCGCCGCTGGACCGGGTCGCAGCCACCGCCGCGCGCGTGGCCGATCTGCAGTTGGATCGCGGGGAGGTCACCCTGCCGGTTCGGGTGCCACGAGACGATGCCGATCCGCATACCGAGGTGGGGCAGCTCGGCTCGGCTGTCAACCGGATGCTGGATCACATCACCGGCGCGCTCTCGGCCCGACACGCCAGTGAGACCCGGGTCCGGCAATTCCTCGCCGACGCCAGCCATGAACTGCGCACTCCGCTCGCCGCCATTCGCGGCTATGCCGAACTGGCGCAACGCAAACGGGCGGAAGTACCCGGTGAGGTGGCCAATGCAATGGGCCGGGTGGACTCCGCGGCCCGGCGGATGTCGGCGCTGGTCGAGGACATGCTGTTGCTCGCCCGGCTGGATTCCGGCCGCCCGCTCGAACACGAGGCGGTCGATCTGACCCAGCTCACCGTGGACGCGGTGAGCGACGCGCATATCGCCGGACCCGAGCAGCAGTGGGACCTCGACCTGCCCGGCGAACCCGTGGTAATCGTCGGCGACGCCGCCCGATTGCATCAGGTGCTGACCAACCTGCTGGCCAATGCCCGGGTCCATACCGGTCCGGGGACCACGGTCGTCACGGCGCTGGCCTTCGATGGCGACGGCGGTGCGGTGTTGCGGGTCGTCGACGACGGGCCCGGCATTCCAGAAGCGTTGCGGCCGGAGATCTTTCAGCGATTCGCCCGCGGCGATACGTCGCGCTCGCGGCGCGCGGGGAGTTCCGGACTCGGTCTGGCGATCGTGGCCGCGGTGGTGAAGGCACACGGCGGTGCGATCACGGTGGACAGCATGCCGGGCCGCACCGAATTCACCGTGCGGTTGCCGGCGGATCCGGCGGCGATCAGCACCCGACCTCCGATCGATGGGCTCACAGCGAATCCACGGCCGCGGCAGAGCCTGGACCGACATCGCGTCGTCACGCTCGATATGTGACTACGACTTTGCTGGGACCTCCCGATGCCATCGCTGCGGTGCTGCGAAGAATGTCATCCGGCCGCACCCGGCTGTGGCGGCGGCTGTCGCTGTCGATGCTGATCGCGGCATCGCGTGCCGATGCGAGCACCTACACCCGGGTCGCCGCCGCGGTCGGTTCGAATAACGCCGCTGGCGCCGCCGAGATAGCCGCCTGGGTCGAGGCGAATTTCACCGCCCGCCAGATCGACTGCGTCACCGTTTACGACCTGACGGGCAACAGCGCCCAGCCCGCACAGACAGTGCACAGCAATCGCAAAGATCGGACCCACGTCCGCAGATCAGGATCGGAAATATGACTACCGCTACCGAAGCGCCCATATGGCGTGCCGACCGCGCCGAGCCGGATGGCTCGGTACGGCAGCAAACCCGATGGACCCGACTGCTCTTCGGCTCCCGCGACCAGCCCCGCTGGGCCCGTCCCGGCCTGTGGACACTGCTGGCAGTGACCGCCGTCCTCTATCTGTGGGGGCTGAGCCGATCGGGCTGGGCCAATGAGTTCTACGCGGCAGCCGTGCAGGCGGGCACCCAGAACTGGAAGGCGCTGCTCTTCGGTTCGCTCGACGCCGGTAATGCCATCACCGTCGACAAACCGCCGGCCGCGCTGTGGGTCATGGGGTTGTCGGGGCGGTTGCTCGGATTCAGTTCCTTCTCGATGCTGCTGCCGCAGGCGCTGATGGGTGTGGCATCGGTCGGGCTGGTGTACGGTGCGGTCCGGCGCTGGAACGGTCCGGCCGCAGGATTGCTCGCCGGGGCCACACTGGCGCTGACTCCTGTTGCGGCACTGATGTTCCGGTTCAACAATCCGGACGCCTTGCTGGTACTGCTGCTGGTCGCCGCGGCCTATTGCACGGTGCGCGCCACCGAGCGCGGCAGCGGACGATGGCTCGCATTCGCCGGTGTCGCGGTGGGCTTCGGCTTTCTCACCAAAATGATGCAGGCGTTCCTGGTGCTGCCAGCACTCGGCCTGGTGTTCCTCGTCGCCGCGCCGATCACCTGCTGGCGCCGAATCGGCAAGCTGCTCGGCGCTTTCGCGGCCATGGTGATCTCGGGTGGCTGGTTCGTCGCACTGGTCAGCTTGTGGCCGAGTGATTCTCGGCCGTATATCGGTGGATCGACCGACAACAGCCTGCTCGAACTCGCGCTGGGCTACAACGGCCTCGGCCGGGTACTCGGCGGATCCGGCAACGGTGGCGGCCCTGGTGGCGGCCCGGGTGGTGGTGCCAACACCGGTTTCGGTGGCAGCACCGGCATTACGCGGCTGTTCGGGGATTCGATGGGAACCGAGATCTCCTGGCTGCTGCCCGCCGCGCTGATCGGTCTGATCGCGGGCCTGTGGTTCACCCGCCGCACGCCGCGCACCGGGCGAACCCGTGCCGCCCTGCTGCTGTGGGGTGGTTGGCTGCTGGTGACCGGCGTCGTATTCAGCTACATGCAGGGCACGATGCACCCCTACTACACCGTGGCCTTGGCGCCCGCGATCGCCGCACTGGTGGCGGTCTCGGTGACCGAGCTGTGGCGGGGCAGGCGATTCCGGACGGCGCGCATCGCGCTCGGTGTCATACTCGCGACGACCGGCGTCTGGAACTTCATCCTGCTCGACCGCACATCCGACTGGTATCCGGCCTTGCGCTGGATCGTGTTGATCGGATCGATCGTGATCGCCGCGATCGTGATTGTCGGCGCCCACCAACTCGGCAGGTCGACCGCGGTGGTCGCCATTGCCGGTCTGCTGTTCGGACTGGCCGGGACCGCGGCGTACATCATCGACACCGCGGCGACACCGCACAACGGTTCGATCCCGACCTCGGGGCCGAATAGCGGTCGCGGAATGAGTGGCGGACCGGGCGGCCCCATGGGCGGCGGCGATATGGCGCCCGCCGGAGCCGAATCGACCACGGCTGGAACAACTTCCGATGCCGCAACACCAGGACGCAACGATGCCGACGGGTTCCGCCCGGGTGACGGCGGCGGACCTGGCGGCTCGACGGCGAACAACACGGCGCTGCAACAGCTGCTGAAGAACACCGATAATCGTTGGGTCGCGGCAACAGTGGGCGCCCAATCGGCGGGCAGTCTCGAATTGTCCACCGGCACTTCGGTCATGGCCATCGGCGGCTTCACCGGCGGCGACAACTCGCCCACCTTGGCCCAGTTCCAGCAGTACGTCGCCAATGGCGAGATCCACTACTTCATCGCGGGCGGCATGGGCGCTCCGGGCGGCGGCATGGGCCCGGGCGGCGGATCGGGCAGTGCCAGCGAAATCACCGCATGGGTCAAGGCCAACTTCACTGCGATAACCGTCGGCACGACCACGGTCTACGACCTCAGCCTGCCGCTCACGTCCTGAGCATCGGCCGTATTGTACTGCGGCGCAATCGCTTCCGCCGAAATCCTTCTCGGTGATGGGAAATCTTCGGAAGTGGACGTTAGATGAACAATTGGTTTCTCAGAAGTGTTGCCGCGCAACAATAGTTGCGTCATGCTGAGAGCATGGCCACACGGTCGAAGATGCGGCCGAGTCGGCCAAGGTGGGGATCAGAGGATCCATGGGGGTGCTGTCCGCGCCCCGTTCAATTGTTGCGCCGGTTCGGTGCGAGTCCTTGGCGGCGTCGCATCGGGTGGTTTCTGGCAGTCATTTTCGTGCTCTTCGTCTTTCCCGGCGTCGTCGGGGCGGTGGCCAGTGCGCAGTACCAGGCCGCCGCCACCGGCAGCGGTGTTTCCCAAATCGACGGGCTCAGTTGGATGCACATCCGGGACTCGTCCGGGGTGCCGCTGGCCAACTATTCGTTCGCGACCGACCACGGCGGGGTGCTGAACCCAGGCGCGACCATCCTCTGGGCCATCCTCGGCTTCCTATTCATCGGCTACATCGCCATCGTGACGACCGCGATCTGGTTGATCGGGAATGCTTTGAGCTTCCAGTGGCTCAATATGTTCAGCTCGGCGCTGACCGGCGTCGCGGACCGGCTGACCGGTCAGATCGCGACACCCATGATGCTGATCACCGCGGCGACGATCGGTGCGTTCTGCGTCGCCTGGTTCTGGATGCGCGGCTATCACGCCAAGGCGGTGCTGCAGATCGTGACGATGCTCGGGGTGGCGGTCCTGGGCCCGGTGTTCCTGGCCGAACCGCTCGCCGATGTGCTGTCCCCGGACGGATTGCTCACCAAGGGCAGGGATTTGGGCATTTCGGTCGCAGCCGGTTTGAACGGCAATAACAATCCGAATCCGAATCAGCTGGTCACCACCATGCAGCGCGATCTGGCGGACAACTTCGCGCGCCGCCCGGTCCAGGTGTGGAATTTCGGGCACGTGGTCGACGAGCAACCGGCATGCCGCTCGGCGTGGTCCGCGGGGATGGCCGCCGGTGACGACGATCGGGTCCGCAAGGGCATGCAGTCCTGCGGCGACTCCGCCGCCTACGCCAAGGCGCAGAATCCGAGCATGGGTCAGGTCGGCACCGGCCTGATGCTGTTGATCTGCGGTGGCATCCTGCTGGTCTTCGCGGTGGTGCTCGGGATCAGGGTGATCAAGGCCGCCCTGGACACGATCTATCACGGGTTCATGTCGATATTCGGTTTCGCCGCAGGCGGATTCGTATACGGACCGACGCAGACCTTTCTGGTCCGTAATCTCGTCGACAGCATTGTCGGGGCCGCCAAGATGACGGCCTACACCATCTTCCTCGGCGTCTATGTGCTGTTCATGGGCAATCTGTTCGCGCAGGCCAAGGGCGAGACCATGGCGGTGATCGTGATCGCGGGCACCGCGGAATTGGTGGCCGTCTCGCAGCTGAAACGCCTGAGCCGCGGCCTGGATCGGGGCAATGACTGGATCGCCAACCGGTTCGCGCTGGCGATCCAGGGTGGCCGCGCGCCCGGGGGTGGCAGCGGCGGCACGGCTTTGGGGATGGGAACCATGCAGGCCAGGGGCGGTGGGTCAGGGTCAGGACTGATGTCCGGCCTGGCCGCGATCAACACCGCCAACACCTCTCCGGTGGTGGCCTGGTTGGCGATGCGGACGAACCGGCCACTGGATCCCAACGCGCGATTGCGCAAGCAAGCCGAGCTGGTCAATATGCAGATCGCGGCATCGCGTATGACGCTCCACCAGCAGGAGGAACTGCTGGCCGCGCGAAACGTCCTCGACACCAAGGCCGAATCGCGCGCGGCCGATTACGGCGGCATGGGCGACCATGTGGGCCGGGCCCACGCGTGGGATGGTCTCGGCGATATGGATGCAAGTTACCAGGGCAAGATGGGCTCGATGAACCGGCTCGGTGTCGACGCGAGGACGCTCGGCAATATCGCGTCCGTCCACTCGATTCAGAAGGCGACCACGCCGCCGAACCAGTACGAGTACGCGCCGCGGGCGAAGGCGCAAGCCGCCTTGCAGGCGGCGATAAATCGTCCCGGCGCGGCCATCACCCCCGAATTGGCTGGCCACGCGCATGCCGCGACCTACAACTTCCGCAACAACGCCCCAAGGCCCGCGCCGAACGTGCCCGTCGACCCGGTCCTTATCAGGGACGTCAACACGGCCATCGCGCAGGGCCGGTCGCTCGACGAGGCCATCGCTCCGGAGCGTTGGGCAGACGCGGACAAGGCGACGCTGCAACAGATCGGAACGAATCTCGCGACCAACGCCTACGAGGCCGTGAACACATGGGCGTACGACTTGACGGATCAAAATCTCGCCGCCGCCGCGGCCATGTTCGAGCATGCGCACACGTTCGATGGCATCACCGATGGCCTGCTGAATGATCCGTGGGGAGGCCTGCGGATGCGGAACCTGAGCATCCAACCGGATGATCCATTCGCGCAGGCAAGCTGGCGAAGTCTGCAGTAAGCCCGAGGGTTGGAGGCGGTTGATGTGGGGCACTAGAACCTTACGGTCCGTCAGTTATTGTGTGGGCCTATCGTTCGAGTACCCGAATGATCGTGAGGCTCACTGTGCAGGACAGGGCACCTACCACCTTTCAGGAACTACGTGCCCTACTGCAGCAGCGGTTGCCCGAATTAGCCGACGGTCAACAGCGCATAGCCAGGCTGGTTCTGGACGATCCGGAGGGTACCGCCTTCCGGAGTATCGGCCGCAGCGCCGAACTCGCGGGCGTGCATCGCTCCTCGCTGGTGCGGTTCGCGACCATGCTCGGACTACCCGGTTATCCGGCGCTGGTCGAGCTGTGCCGCAGGCAACTGGCCGCGGAGGCGTATCTGGTGCGTAGGCCCGCCGGCGCACCGCCGCCCTCCTCGAACGACGAATTCTTCGATGCGATCACCGAATACGATACGAACAATCTGACCCGCACCTTCGCGCGGATCGATCGCGACGACTGGGACCGGGCGGTCGAAACGCTCGCGACCGCGTCGGCCGTCCACATCATCGGTCTGCGGCGCAGTCTGGCCGTCGCCTATTCGGCCGACCATCTGCTGCGAATGATCCGGCCACGGGTCCGACAGCTGGGGGCCTCGGCTCGCCTGCTGACCGATGAACTGCGCGATATCGAGCCAGGCGATGCGCTCATCGCGGTGTCGATCCGCCGGTACAGCAGCGATACCGTGCGCACGGTCGAGTACGCGCGCCGCCGCGGTGCCACCACGATCGCGCTCACCGACGATCCGTCCTCCCCGCTGGCCCGCATTGCCGATCTGACGTTCTACGTCGAAACCGGCTCGGTCACGGTGCTGCGTTCGCTCACCGCCTTCACCGGACTCGTGCACGCGCTGGTCACCGCCGTCGGGTTGCGCCTGGAATCCGTCGGCGCCGATACCGATATCCTCGACGACCAATTGTTCGAATAGCCTCATGGCCTCGGCGGCGATCGACGATATCGCCGCCGTCACCGTCTCGACCGTCGCCGCAGCTCAGCGCCGAGTTTGCCACTCCGGCTCCCGGGTACCGCTGTGGTATGACGCCCATCCATGACCTCCGGGGGCTGGGTCTACCCGAGTCGATCTCGGTCGCGCTGTTCGATCTCGACGGCGTGCTGACCGACACCGCGGCGGTGCACCGGCGGGCGTGGAAGTTGGTATTCGACGAATTCCTGGCCGGTCGCGGCCATGGCGCGTTTTGGCCGTTCTCCAATGAGGACTATCTGGGCTATGTGGACGGCCGGTCGCGGGCGGACGGTATCCGGGAGTTCCTGAAGTCGCGGGGGATCACCCTGCCCGAAGGCGAGCCCGATGCATTGCCGGGGGAGCCGAGTGTCGCGGGGCTCGGCAATCGAAAGAATCGACTGCTGTTGTCGTTCCTCGAACGTGACGGTGTCCATACCTATCCGGGGTCGGTGAAGTATCTGGCGGCAGTGCGCGCGGCCGGGGTGAAGACGGGTGTGGTGACCGCATCGGCGAATGCCGCCGCGGTGTTGTCGGCCGCGGATCTGGGCCGGTTCATCGATGTCTGTATCGACGGGCTGGAGATCGCGCGCCGCGGATTGCGCGGCACACCCGCGCCGGACGCATTTCTCGCGGCCGCGCAAGCCCTGGACGCGAAGCCGGAACAGGCGGCGGCGTTCGAGGACGGCGTCGCCGGGGTGACGGCTGGTCGAGCCGGTGGTTTCGGATACGTCGTCGGCGTCGATCGAGACCGCGATGCCGCGCATGCCGAGGCATTGCGCCGGTCCGGGGCGGATGTGGTCGTCACCGATCTGGCCGAACTCGGGAAAGTAGCGATGAGTACCGACCGAGCCGAGCCGCAGCTACCCGATGGGCGGGCACCACACCGTAGGTAGCGGTACGAAGGAGCGGGCATGGCGTTCACCGAATCCGAGTACTGGTTGGGCAGACTGGTTTTTCAGCACGGCCTCGCGGTCATCTATCTGATCGCGTTCTCGGCGGCGGCGCGGCAATTTCGAGCGCTCATCGGTGCACGCGGGATGTTGCCGGTGCCGCAGTACCTCCGGCGGGTTTCCTTCCGCCGCGCGCCGAGCATCTTCCAGTTGCACTACTCGGACCGCTACTTCGCCGCCGTCGCCTGGTCCGGCGCGGCGCTGTCCGCCGCGATAGCGGCCGGTGCGCTGCATCTGGTGCCGCTGTGGGGCGCGATGCTGATGTGGGCGATGCTGTGGGTGCTGTATCTATCGATCGTCAATGTCGGACAGGCGTGGTACTCGTTCGGGTGGGAGTCGCTCCTGCTAGAGGCCGGATTCCTGGCTATCTTCCTCGGCAACGATCGGGTGGCGCCGCCGGTGCTGGTGTTGTGGCTGATGCGCTGGCTGCTGTTCCGGGTGGAGTTCGGCGCCGGGTTGATCAAGATGCGCGGGGACTCCTGTTGGCGGGATCTGACCTGCCTGTACTACCACCACGAGACCCAGCCGATGCCCGGTCCGCTGAGCTGGTTCTTCCACCGGCTGCCGAAACCGCTGCATCGGGTGGAGGTGGCGGCCAACCACTTTGCCCAACTGGTCGTGCCGTGGGGGCTCTTCACACCGCAGCCGGTGGCGAGTGTGGCCGCGTCGCTCATTATCGTCACCCAGCTCTGGCTCGTGCTCTCCGGGAACTTCGCCTGGTTGAACTGGGTGACGATCCTATTGGCCACCACCGTGATCGACGGATCCTCGGCCGCCGCGGTATTGCCGGTGCCGGAGCCGCCGTCGTTGGCCGCCGCACCGCCGTGGTTCGCGGGCCTGGTGATCGCGTGCACCGTCGCGGTGGTGATCCTGAGCTACTGGCCGGTGCGCAATCTGATATCCCGGCAGCAGCGAATGAACGCGTCCTTCAACCCATTGCACCTGGTCAATACCTATGGTGCGTTCGGCAGTATCGGCCGGACCCGTGAGGAGGTGGTGTTCGAAGGCACCGATGACGCGGAGATCACCGAGCGAACACACTGGCGGGAGTACGAATTCAAAGGTAAGCCGGGGGATCCGCACCGACTGCCACGGCAATGGGCCCCTTACCATTTGCGGCTGGACTGGTTGATGTGGTTCGCCGCGATCTCCCCGGCCTATGCCCGTGGCTGGCTGCTCGGCTTCGTCGAGCGGCTGCTGCGCAATGATCCGGCGACGCTGCGGCTGCTGCGCCGCTGTCCCTTTCCCGACGCACCACCGACCTATGTGCGGGCGCGAATCTACCTGTACCGCTTCGCGACTCCCGCCGAACTGCGGCACGAGCGAACGTGGTGGCACCGCACGCTGATCGGCGACTACCTGCCCCCGATGACCCTCGCTCAGTAGAAGCTGCGTCCGGCGGGACCGCCGGAAACCGACCAGACCTCGGTGATGACTCCCGCGACGGTGCGCAGAATATCGGTGCCGCTGATGGCAATGGTCGCTCCATCGGGACCGGTCGACTCCGCGCCGTACGGGCGTGCGATGAATCCGGTTCGGGTGTCATCCATTTCGACGACCGGCTCACCCTGGGGTGTGAATCGGATGCCGGGACGCTGCTCGCGAAATTCGGCGACCTGGGTGGCAAGGGCCTGCGGGTCGCGGATGTCGTCGTATGCGCTGCCATTCGGCTGGGCGTAGCGGAGGGTGAATTCGGGGGCCATGATTCGCTGCGCGAGCGTCAGATCGCCGTTCCACATCGCGGTCCACTGGTCGAACAGGGTGATGCCGAAATCGCGCATCGTCACTCCTTAATAGTCTCATTGATACGGTCTCGATGGAACTAACATATAGTCTCAGTGAGACGGTGTCAATGCGATGGAGGAGGCATGCCGGATATCGGGCCGCAGGACCACATCGTGCTGGGGTTGATCGCCAGGCACGGGCCGCTCACGCCATATGAGTTGAAGGCCAGACTCGAAGAGAGCGTCGACTACTTCTGGCCGGTGCCGCATGCACAGCTCTATCGGATTCCGGTGCGTCTGGCCGAGCGCGGTTTGCTCGACGAGGAGGCCGAACAGGGCGGGCGGCGACGCAGACTCTTCCACTTGACCGATAAGGGCCGTGCCGAACTGCGGCGCTGGCTCGCCGACCCGCGGAACCCGCCCGCCGAGACCCGCGATCCGGCACAGCTGAAACTCTTCTTCGCCGATCTCGGCGCACCGGATGATGTGGTCGCATTGGCGAACGGCCAAGCCGCGGAACACCGTCGGCTGCTCGAGCTGTATCGATCACTGCAAGCCGATATCGACCTGGCCGATCAGGTCCGCGCGGTTTCTCGCGCCCGCATCATACGGCTCGGCATCCTGCACGAGCAGGCCTATGTCGAGTTCTGGGAAGACCTCGCCGCCGACCCCGAATACCGGGACCGGCGGCGCGGATAGCACGCTCAGGCGCGGCGGGCGCGCTTGACGAAGTGGACGCTCAGGGCGATCAGCGGGGCGAAGAAGATGATCGACAGGACCGGCGACAGCCAGGCCATGGTGTGGACCGGGAGTTGGTAGGCGAGCAGGATCCGGACGATGGCCTCGGACAGCAGGCCGACGCCCCAGGCCGCGGCCAGGGTGGCGAAGCCGCGGCGCTTGGCCGGATCGGCGCGGTAGGACTCTTCGAATTCGGCGAGCTTGGCCGGTCCAGCGGCCGAGATCGCCTTGCGTGCGGACAGGTAGGTCAGTGGTTTGCCGACCACCGTGCTGATCAGGAAGGCGATGCCGACGATCGCGGTACCCGCGGAATCCTTGACGATCATCATCCGGGGGTCGCCGCTGATCAGCGAGCCCACCAAGCCGAAGACGAAGACGCCGAGCATGATCGCGGCGAAGGGTTCGAGGCGCCGCGACCGGATGGTCTCGATGATCAGGACCGCACCCGAGAACAGGGTTCCGGCGAGCAGTCCGGCGAAGTCGCTGTAACCGAGGCCGGTCAGCAGGAAGTAGGCGCCGATGGGCACCGCGATATCGCGCGCGATCGGGGCGAGTACGCGAATCGGGCTGAAGCGCGTCGCCGGGGTCCGAACCGTATCGGTCGGCTCGGCCGCTGGTGCGGTGGTCGTCATCTCGGGTGCTCCTGGTGAATTCGGCTGTGCACTACGAGAAATAACGCTACGGACCGGCGCGGGGCGGCAGATCTGCCAACCATCACGGGTCGGGCATGACAACTGTCATGCCCCGCGACGACTTCGCCGAGTGCTGTGTGCGACCGGGATTTGGTCTCCCGCACTGACCGCCAGGCGCGCAAACTGACCTTCTGTCCGACAAAGAGTGCCCGGCCGCACCAGTCGGGGCGCGTCCAGTCGTTTCAGGATCCGTCGGTCGGTTCAAAGTGTTCGGTGACAGTGCCGTCCGGGTACTCGGTCACCACACGGCCATCAGGGAAATGTTCGACGACCCGGCCATCGAGGAAGCGAGCGCGATTGCGGACGGCCCGAAAACTCTCGCTATCCATCGTTTCCCTCAGCTTTGCAGTGATCTGGTCGAGATCGATTCCCATGCGTCGCAGCTGTCGTGCGGGCACCGTATCGAGGTCGGCCACGATTGCGAGAAACAAGTGCTCGACGCCCACGTACCCGTCATGCTGCCCAAGGCGTTCGGCGGCCGCGATGATCTGATCGACCTCCGGTGTGCGGGGGATATCGTTCGCCATGAACCCATCTTCCTGCTCAGGAACCCAGCACTTCATACCATTGCCAGTACTCCTGACCCATCTCGGTTATCTGCATGCATTTCCATTTCCGCCAGCCTCGGCCGGTCCAGGTCTTGACGCCAGCTCCCTTGTTGAGCCGGGAACAAGACAGTTTCGGGCTTCCGTCCGGATTCGGCTCTGACTCCGGCCAGTTCGCGGAGTCGCTGCCTTTGCACGCGCTGTTGTCGTTGTCGGGGTCGACGTGCCCGAACAGACACGGCCCGTTGACCGGTGTGGGTGCCGCGTCGGCTGGCGGGGTGATCGCGCTGAACATCGATGCGCTGATCGCGCACGCCGCGAGGGCGGGTCTGATGATCTTCACTAGTTTCTCCATCAGGGATTCCAAGAATCGGCCCGGCCCTCACGCACGACGGTCGGGCTGCTTCTTGCTGTTCAGAGCTGCTACTTGTGACTCGCCGGCAGTTATCGCCCGCACGGCCGAATCACGTCGTCACCTCGGTCTTCGCGCGGGTCCTGATTCCAGTTGTCGTGGTTGTTGCCGTCCGGGCCTGGATCCTCTACTCGTGCCACCATGTTGGGTCACCTCCTTTCCAGCGTCGTTGCTGTGAAGCAGGTCTATGCGCCGTCCACATCGACAAACCGGAACGGGGCGTGCGGCGCGTATGTCGCCTTGGGCGAAATGGTGTTGATCTCGCAGACCCGGACGAGATCAGGCGGCACTGCGCCGCCAAGGTGCTCGAGGTTGGGGGTGATCACCGCGTCGACATCGAGACGCCGGACCACGTTCAGCAACCGACTCAGCGGGTGGTCAGTCTGTGCGCTGAATGCCACGGTCTTGGCGAGGTCGTAGCCGTACCGCTTTGCGAGACTGCGAATCTGGATTTCGTCCCAGGTTTGCGAGATTCCTGATATGTCGGTGCGCAGGTATCCGATCGCGGCTGGCTTCGCCCTCACTGGCTTGCCCCGTTCGTGGTCACGATGGCAGCGCCGTTGCGCGGCAGGAATTCTCGGTATGGCCGTGCGCTGATCAGTGACCGCCCGCGGTCGGTGATCCGCCACCCGATCGGGACTGTGCGGGAGCCATGGGCGAGACCGGAATCGGCGAGCCCTTGCAGCGCTGCACGCGTAGCAGCCTCTGCGTGACCAGCGTGGCAGCACAGTTCGCGCACGGTCAGCGCTTGCGCGGGTTCCAGAATCGCCAGCGCGGCTAACACTCTGGCCTGTGTCTCAGTGAGCGCCATCTCACCCTCCGTCGTCGATGGTGAGGCGGCTCGGGACCAGGAAGACTGGCCTCGAGCGCCCACCTCGGACGTTAGGAGTCTTGGGCGGTCGATTCGTAGCCTGTTGACCGATGTTGGCGAAGTTCGCCCAATGCGCGCTCGATCAGTTGCCGTGCGCGTCTGCCGTAGACGGCCTGGCGGGCATAGTGGTCGAACACCTTCGTGTAAACAGCGACTTCGCTTGGCTGCTCGATGCGGAGGATGGCGGAGTAGGTCTCGATCTCCACCTCGGTGTTATCGGTGATCCAGAACTCGCACACCGGCATGTACTGGCGGACATGAGCGGGCAAGATGCCCAGGCGAACATGTGGGTAGTCCATGATCGTGAGCAGGTGCTGTAGCTGGTTGGCCGCGACCTCGGGTGGGACGACGCCGATCCGAAGGACGTTCTCGCACAGGATCATGTGGAACACCCGAGCCGAACGCAGTAGCGCGCCGCGCTGCATTCGCACTGTGACGGTTTCGGCGACATCGTCGGTGGGATAGCCGGAAACGGCGGCGATGTCGGTCAGGACCGCTGTCGCGTAGTCGGCGGTTTGTGCGGGACCAGGGACGAGAGAGATCGAGAACACGCGATGCCGCTGCGCCTGGCGCTCTTCGTCGAGTACTTGACGCTGATAGCGGGCGGTGCCCGCGCGGTGCAGCCGTCGCAGCTGCACATACATTTTCTCGATTTCGCGCGTGGCGGCGACCAGGTCCGGGAGGAGATCACCGGCGTCGCAGTAGACGCACCACAGTTCGAGATCGCTCACAGTCGGCGTGCGGTGGCCGTTCTCGAACTTCGATATCTTGGTGAAGTGCCACCCGGCGCGAGATGCCAACTCTCGCGCCGAGATTCGCGCATCCAACCTGATCTCCCGAAGCCGGTTGCCGAGGGCTTCGCGCGCCTGCTTGGCACTGCTGCTGGTCACTTCAGGGCGGGACGGTATTCAGTGTGCGGAGTCCCCAACTCCCAGACCGATTCGAATGCTGCGCGGCACCGCGCAACCACGGCCGCATCGTCGGTCTGCTCGTTGCCGAACCATTGGCCGTCACCAGCGAAGTGGTTGAACAGGACCAGACGGTCGTCGAACAGCCAGAAATCGACCGGCGGCAACGACAGGGTGGTGGCGTGGTGGCGGGGGAGCCAACGGACTTGTTCGCCGCCCTCATGGTTTCGGGTGGTGGCCCACTCGTAGTGGATGTAGTCCGACACCGGCTCCGAGACGACCCGTGCGCGGCGCATATCCACACCACGGCAGGTCATTTCGCGGGTCATATCGAGCCATGGGGCCCACCACTCCCGGTCTTGGGCCTCGTTGAGCTGGCCGGACCTCCACGCAGAGATTCGCTCGACTTCATCGGGAACGGCGTACACGTCCCGCAACTCTAGATGCAGCGCGGATGTAGTGCAGGACGCGTACTGCGCCGACCATTGTGCGTCAGTCAGCAACTCCATTCGGCTCCTTCGGCAGAAACGTGACCAGAGACTTCGGAACCCGAACCACAATCTCGCCGTCCGGAACTTCCAACTGTTTCAACAGGTCTGGATCATTGACCGGATAGCCCTGCCAGATGTAGTCGTCATCGAGTTCGTACAACCGCGGTGAACCATTCTTCCCACTGCTACCGCCCAGGAACCGCAACCCCATGTCCCCCAACCCTTCCGATGCTTGTTGTCGAATGTTGACTCGCTGAGTATGCACCGCGACTCCGCTCAATGCTGGGCAATGCGGGATTGTGCTATACCGCCATTGCCGCTCACGGCACCGTCGCGGCGGTCGCGAACATGCGAGAGCCCGATCCGGAAGGGATGGAAAACCGATTCAGCCGGAACCGTCGAGATCCCACACCTGTTGCTCGGTTTCGCGCTCCCAGACACGTTCGTCGGGGCGCCGATGACCGACACCGGCCGCGGCACCTTCACTCTCGAAGGGACGCCGGTCACCGACCGGACATACTCAGGGGACTGGACATCTACGACGACGAAACATGCATCGAGGTTCCGAAGGCAGAAAGGATGTTCTACGGTGCAACTCGTGCAGGATGAGGCGTTCAACCGCCTATTCCACTCCTGCCAGCGGGAGGCGTTTCACCTGGAAGTTCAGGACACCTACGAGACTCCAGAGGAGTTCGAGCCGTTCCGGAAGTTCCTTCAGGACGAACCCGACGACTATGCATGGTTCCGACCGTGGCTCGACCACGTGCGGGACGTGACCAGTCGCGGTGTGGCCGTGAACCGTGCCCGCGTGGTGACCGAACCTCACACCGAGTACACGCGCTTCGCGAAGGCAGTGGCACGGTTCAACGCTGAAGCCGGCGAGGACGTTCGCTACCTGCCGCGGCACTTGATCGACTCGGCCGAGCTGACCGTGGATGACTGGTGGTTGTTCGATGACGCGGTGCTGGCTTACACGCTCTTCGAGCCGTTAGGCCGTTGGGTCGGTGGCGCAGTCACGACCGATCCTCGGCTGGTCGAGTACTGCCGAGCCGTGAAAGAGCGTGTCTGGGCGCTCGCTACCCCTCTCGCGGACTACTCCAACCAGTGAGTGATCCGCTTCACCAACTGCGCGAAGCTCTCGGAGGCCGACTTAGGGAGCTTCGCCTCAACTCGGGGCTCACCGGCACGGAACTCGCCCACCTCGCAGGCTGGCACCAAACCAAGGTGTCAAAGATCGAGTATGGGAAGACCAAACCGACCGATGGCGATATTTCGCACCTGGTGCGCGCCTACAAACTCCGTGCACCAGGTGCGCCCTCGAACGGCGAGCCAAGCCCGGCTGACGCCGACGCTCCTCGGACACTGTGAATGTCAGGGTGACTTCGGTCATCGCACGCGCGAGGCTTGATCATCACCAGAACCGCGACGGCTTCGCTGAGTGTAGTGTGCGACCCGGCTCAGGCGGACCGACGGAACTGCCGGATCGGCCTGCTGGTGAGCATGCGTGCCAGCAATCCGGCGAAACGCAAGTGGCCCAACGCCTCTCGTTTCGTGAATGCGACCGACCACACGGTTTCGGTGCCCGCCGCGGGCAGCGGACGCTGGTCGAATCGATCCGCCAGCCAGTTCATGGTGGCGGGTGCGCCGATGAACAGCAGCGGCATATGCAGGCTCAGGCGGTCGCGCAGGTAGCGCACGTGCGCACCGCGGATCGCATATCGGGCCACGTGCTGGTCTACATCGGCGACGGCGATGAGTTCGTCATTGACACCCTGGATGACGAGCAGCGGCATGGCGGGTGCCTGCACACCGGGCCGGATATCGTCCAGGATCTGCTGCAGGTCGGGTTCGGCGAGTAGTTCGGCGAAGGTGCGGTGGCTGTAGTTGTCGATGTTCTTGCCCATCAACCGGAACAGCAAATGCAGTGTGGTGCGCGATTCGGCATCCGCGAGTATCTCCAGGAATTCGGATTCGAGATGTGTGCGCAGGATGCGATCCAGATCGGTGTAGGCCCGCCGCAGCCCTGCCACGGCCATCGTCGAGAAGGCCGCGAAGAAGGTGCCGTTCAATCGCGCGAAGGCCGAGCCGAGATCGCCGACCGGCGAACCGGCGACCGCACCGACGATATCGAGCTCCGGTGCGTATTCGGCGGCCAACTCCGCGGTCCAGGCGGTGGCGAGTCCGCCGCCCGAATAACCCCACAGCGCAACGGGAGTCGAATCGGTCAAGCCGAGCGGGGCGAAAGTCAGACTCGCCCGGATCGCGTCGAGGGACCGATAGCCGGGTTCGCGCGGCACCCCGAAATGTCCGGCCATCCCGCCGTGGTCCGGAACCGATACCGCCCAGCCCTGAGCCAGTGCGTACGCGATGACCGGCAGTTCGACCTGCGGAATCGAGCCGAGAGCCCGTGCGCCGCGGCGCAGTGCGTAGGAGGGCAGGCACTTGGAACTGACGCCGTCGATGGCGCATTGGAACGAGACCAGCGGCCGCGGCTGATGCGGATCGGCGCCCCACGGCAGCAGGACCGTCGTTGCGGCCGTCTCCGCACCGCCGTGCAGGTTGCTGGTCCGGTAGAGCAGCTGCCAGGCCGAAACCTTTTGTGGCACACGCCCGAACAGTGCCAGTTCGACCCTGCGGGTGCGCAGCACGGTGCCGGGGGCGAAGCGTGCGAATCCGGCGGGCGGGTGATAGAACCGATCCAGCTCCGGCGGCAGTGCCCGCTCCGATGGGAATATTTCGACAAGCGGACGCGCCGGGCCCATCCCGGTGTCGGCAGGCACGGTCATTCCTGTACATCCTTTCGAACGGCACACCGGCACGGTGTTTATTTGAAATGACGCCGGAATCCTGGTTATCAAGGTAGCAACGGCGGTGACGGAAATTAATTGTCCCGAAACACAATTGAGTCGGGTCTTTTTCTCCGGTGGATGGTGTTGACGGTGACCGGCGTCACCAGGTAGCGCGCGGAACGCGCTGGTGAGCACGGTCATTCGAGCCATGTTGTCACTGCACCCGGGAGAGAAGAATCCGCGGAAAGTTTGTGTTCGAAGACAACCGGCCGGTGGTTACGAGATTTATTGGTAAATGGCATTGTTGGGTACCGTGCAAGTCATGCCCGTTGCCCTACCCCCGTTGTCCGGAGACGCACCGATAATCGCCCGACTGGTCCGTCGGTTACCCGAAATCGCCGAACGCATGCTCGCTGCGGGCCTCGGATCGACGCCACCGGCCGCCGATCTGCCGGACGGGCATTTCACCGATGAGGTGCTGCCCGCGATCGCCGGATGCGGCCGCGCCTTCCTGCGCGCGCTGCAGGAGCAACGCACGTTCACCGGGGCCGAGGTGGTCGAGTTCGTCGGCCCGGTGGCCGAGCGGCATGCCGAGGACCGCATCCCGCTCGGACTGCTGATGCATGCGGTGCACGGCTCGGGTCAGGCGATCCTGCAGGAGGCGGCGGCGGTGGCCGCACCCGAGGATATGAACGATCTGATCGCCTTCGGTGGTCGACTGCTCGACCTGCTGCGGGATATCAATGTCGCGGTGGTCGAGGCGTATACCGATGTCGAGCAGTCGATCTATCACGCCGAACGCGAGGCGCGCCGGGCACTGTGTTCGGCCCTGTTGCGCGGCCAGCCCGCCGAGGAACTGGCCGCACGCGCGGATGTCGTTCTCGCGGAACGCTATACGGTGCTCGCCATCCACATCCGCCCGGACGACCATCCGATCGTGGTCGCCGATCTGCTCACCCGCCGCCGCATCCGGGTGCTGCAGCGGGCATTGGACGGGATCGCCGGAACCAAGGCACTGAGCACCTTCGACGGCACGACCGGAATCGCCCTGCTGCCGAGCGGATCCGACTCCGCGGAGTACCAGCGGCTGGCCGCCGACCTCACCGAACAGTTCGGTGTCGATGTGTTCCTCGCCGAACGCCGCGCGGTGGAACGGGATCTGCTTCCGCACGCGGTCCAGGAGGCATCCGATCTGGCCGAACTTGCCCGGCTGCTCAACCGGCCGAGCGGGCTGTACGACCTCGACGATCTGCTGCTCGAGTATCAGCTCACCCGCCCTGGTCCGGCCCGGGATCGCCTGGCCGACCGCATTGCGCCACTGCTATTGCGCCAGCACCTGTTCGAGGCCCTGGATGCGCACCTGCGGCACGGATCCGATCGCAAGGCGGCCGCCGCCGAGGTGCACGTGCACCCCAATACCTTCAGCTACCGGCTCAAGCGCATTGCCGAACTCACCGGCATCGATCCGAGTGAGCCCAATGGCTCCCGGCTGCTCGCCGCGGCGCTCACGGTGCACCGCTTCTATCCGGTGGCCGAGGCGGCGGAGGTCGTCGAGGTGGACTGATTTCACGAATCCTTAATGCGCCCGGTGCGACCGTGGGCGCATGGCGAGCAGTGTCGTGGACGATGAGCGGGCGCTGATCGCGCATGTGCTGCGGCGCACCACCTTCGGGCCGTTTCCCGGACAGACCGAACGGTGGGTCGGCCGAGATATCGGCGCGGTGGTCGAGGCCGTGCTCACCGCACAGCCGATGGCGCCGGGCACGCCGGAGTTGTCCGATGACGACGCGGATGCGGGCAATGGGCCCATCGAGCGCTGGTTGACGGTGCTGGCCGACCCGGCGGCGGGACTGCACGAGAAGCTGGTGTGGTTCTGGCACGGGCATCTGACCACCAGTTACGACAAGGTCGGGCAGTGGCGGTTGCTGTGGCGCCAGCATCTGCTGCTGCGCAGGCATGCCCTCGGCAATTTCCGGACGTTGCTGCACGAGATCACCAGGGATCCGGCCATGCTGGTCTATCTCGACGGCGCTGGCTCGCGCGCGGATGCCCCGAACGAGAACTTCGGGCGCGAGCTGCTGGAGTTGTTCGCGCTGGGGCGCGGCAATTACACCCAGGGCGATGTGCGCGCGGCCGCGATCGCATTGGCGGGCATGGATATCGATGACGACGGGGATGTGGTCATCGATTCCGATGCGGTCAATCATGAGCCGCGAGAGTTGCTCGGCCGGAAGGTATTCGGAGCGCATGATGTGGTCGATGCGGTCTGCGAACAGCCTGCCTGTGCGCCGTTCCTGGTGACCGAGCTGTTCCGGTTCCTGTGCGGCGCGGATCCCGAGCCCGCGACGCTGCATCGACTGGCGGATGTTTTCGTCAACAGCGGCTTGGAGATTCGGCCGCTGGTGACCGAAATCCTCTACAGTTCAGAATTTCTCGACTCGCGCTCGGCTCGACCGCGCTATCCGATCGAATGGGTGACCGCTGCCAGCGCGGTCTTCGGATTCGATGACATCGCCGCGCGCCGGGAGGCGGTCGAGCGGCTCGGCCAGGTGCCGTTCGAACCGCCCAATGTTGCCGGATGGCCCAGCGGTTCGCGATGGTTGTCGCCGAGCCACACCATCGTCCGTGCCGCGCTGGCGATCGAGGCGCCACCGCTGGCGCAGCTGGCCGCTGCCGCCGATCCGGTCACCGCAGCCTTCGAACGCGCGGCCATCTACGACCCGACACCCACCACTCGCGATGCGGTGACGGCCCTGGCCGCCACCCCCGGCCTCGACCCGCGCGCCCGCGCCGCGGCAATTCTGGCCTGCGTCGTCTCGTCACCGGAGTTCACCCTGTCATGATCAGCCTCGACCGCCGCAGGTTTCTGGGTCTCACTGCCGCAGGTACTTTCGCCGCCGTCGGTGGCTACGCGGCATGGCAGCTCGGCACGGAATTCGCACCGGCGCCCACGCCGCTGCGTGCGCCGACGCCGCCGGTGGCCGCCCCACCCGACCAGCGCAGGCTCGTCGTCATCGAAATGGCGGGCGGCAATGACGGGCTGTCGATGGTGGTTCCCTACACCGACGACCGCTACTACGCGCTGCGCCGCAATACCGCCATCGAGGCATCGCGTGTACACCGGATCGACGATCGGCTCGGCCTGCACCCCGAACTCGAACAGGTGGCGCTCGGTGGCGCTGCGGTCCTCGCCGGTGTCGGCACCGCCGCGCCCGATCTCTCGCACTTCGAAATGCTGCAGCGCTGGTGGACCGGGGATCCCGCGGGCACGCTACGGCCGACCACCGGCTTCCTCGGTCGACTCTGCGATGTCGTGGGCGATCCGGCCGCGCCCGCCGTTGGGGTATCGCTCGGCGGCGGGCCCTCGCCCGCGCTGAGCGCCGAACGGTGCACCACGCTGTCGATGGATCCCGATACCGGTGGCGCCTTTCCGATGCCCGACGATCCGGCCCTGGCGGCGGCCTGGCTCGCGGCCCAGCACGCAATGAATCATCCAGATCGGGGTGCTGGCGCATTGCTCTCGACCGCCCGCGACAGCGCGCGCACCGCACTGCGCTTCGGTGATGTCGCGGCCGCACTGCCCGCCGCGGCGGACGGCTACCCGGACAGCCATCTCGGTTGCCAATTGTCCTTGGCGGCAAGAGTTCTCGCCGACGATCAGCACGGCATCCGCATCGTGCACGTACCGATGGCCGACGACTTCGACACCCATACGGACCACCTGACCCGATACGCGAGCATCATGCGGCAATTCGACGCCGCCATCGGCGCCTTCCGCGCCGATTTGGACCGCCGCGGCCTCGCCTCTCGCGTACTCATCGCGACGCTGAGCGAATTCGGCCGTCGCGTTCCCGATAACGACTCCGGCGGCCTCGATCACGGCGCCGCGTCGACCGCACTGCTATTCGGTCCGGTCCGCCCGGGTGGCCATGGCGAGCAGCCGTCACTGCGCACCCTCGATCGTGACGACAACCTGAAGGCCACCGTCGATATGTCCGAGTTCTACGCGACCATTGCCGAGAGCTGGTTCACCGTTCCGGCCGAACTGGTCCTGCCGGGCCGTCCGAAACCCGTCCCCGGCATCATTGTCGACCGGTGATGTGATCGACTGTGTCGGTGCGGTTGCTGGTGGTCGAGGATGACGCGGGGCTGGCCAGGGTGCTGGTGCGTGGCCTGCGCGAGGAGGGCCATGCGGTCGACCACGCCCCGACCCTGGCCGAGGCCGACGATCTGTGCTCCTATAACGACTACGCGCTGGTCGTCCTCGATCTCGGCCTCCCCGACGGTGACGGGCTGAGCCTGTGCCGCCAGCTCAAGGCCGACGGCCGCACCCGGGTACTCGTGCTGACCGCGCGCGGCAGTGCCACCGATCGCGTGACCGGTCTGGATACCGGTGCGGACGACTATGTCACCAAACCCTTCGACTTCGGTGAGCTCGCCGCCCGGGTGCGCGCGGTGCTGCGCAGGCCGGTGACACGGGGCGGTTCGCTACTGCGGGTCGGCGATCTGAAACTGGATATGGCAACCCATCGGGTATGGCGGGCCGAGGTGCTGATTCCATTGACCGCCAAGGAATTCGCGGTAGTGCAGTATCTGATGCAGCAGTCGGGGCAGACGGTCAGCCGTACCGAATTGCTGGAGCAGGTCTGGGATCTGCACTACGAGGGCACCTCGAATGTGGTCGATGTCTACGTCTCGACGCTGCGCCGCAAGCTGGATCTGCCGACCGCGCGGACCCGCCTGGATACCGTGCGCGGTGTCGGCTTCCACCTGTATGCCGAGGAATGACGATGTATCTCAGGCGATTTCGCATCCGGCTCACCCTCGCCACCGCACTATCGGCGCTGTTGCTGGTCGGTGCCGGTGCGGTCTATCTGGCGGCTGTGCTCGCCGACCGCAGCCAGGCCGAGGCGCGGGTGGTCGCCACCGAACAGGTCGCGGATATCGCGGCCCAGCCCGATCCGGCGAAGGCCCCCGACTGGTTGCGCGAGAATGCCTGGGTGGTCGACACGGCAGGTGTGACCGCCCCGCTCGGTGAGGTCTATGTCGGTGCGCCGGTACAGGATCTGGCCGAGCAGGCGCGCGATCCGGACTGGGGCGCCGGTTCGGCATTGCGTGAGGTGTGGAGCGACGATGAGCACTACTTCGCTGCGGCCCGGCTGCGGCCCGACGGCCAAGTGGTGGTGACCGCGACCCCGCTGGACAATACCGACGCCGAAATCGTCAGGCAGCGTTGGTATGTCGCGCTGGTCGCGGTCGGCGTGACCGCCCTGCTGACCGGGCTGACCTGGCTGCTCGCCGGGCGCATGCTGGCACCGGCGGTGCGCGCCCAGCAGTTCCAGCGTGACTTCCTCGCCGATGCCGCCCATGAGCTGCGCACGCCGATCGCGGTCATTCGCGCGACGGCAAGTCAGGCCCTGTCCCGGCCGCGCGAAGCCGAGGAGTACGTGCGCACGCTGACCGAAATCCGCGCGGCCACCGAACGCGCGGGGGAGAGTGTCGTGCAGCTGCTCGACCTCGCCAGACTCGACGCGGGCACGGTCGAACCGGTCCGGATGCCGCTGCGGGTCGACCTGCTCACCGAGGAGATCGTCGCGACTGCCGCGGCCGGCGGTGCCGCGGTCGAGCTGACCAACGCCCGCCCGGCGGTCGTCGACGGCGACGATATTCTGCTGCGCCAGGCCATCGACAATGTCGTGCGCAATGCCATCGCCCGCGCCACCCATGTGCGGGTCGGCGTCGCGACCTATTGCAAGGAGGTCGTGGTGACGGTCACCGATGACGGGCCCGGATTCGATCCCGCCGTATTGCCGCACGTCTTCCGACGCTTCGCGCGTGGCCACGGACAGGGCCACGGACTCGGGCTCGCGCTGGTGCGCTCGATCGTCGCACTGCACGACGGGCGGGCCGAGGCGGTCAACCGGGCCGAGGGCGGCGCGGAGGTCCGGTTGCACCTGCCCCTGAGCGATACCGGCACCGCCTGACCTCTCGCATTCCGATGCCCGATCCGGTGCGGCCGACCAAGGGAACCCGGTGACGCACCAGCGGTATCCGGATCCGCAACACATCCTGGACATCGCCCCGGCGAACGGCCGAACATTCGTGAAATGAACCTGTCGGCGCGGTAAACCGTGAGGTGAGGGAGATACTTGGGCCGGAACTGCCCAGGTGGTCGAGAACACCAGGAGTGCGCCTCATGTCGACGATCAACGGTCTACCCGCCCATGTGCTGCTGGTCCACATCATTGTCGTCTTCGTCCCGCTGACCGCGGTCCTACTGATCATTTCCGCCCTCTGGCCCGCCGCGCGCCGCCGCCTGATCTGGCTGATCACCGCCCTGGCCGCGATCACCGTCGCACTGACCCCCATCACAACCGATGCCGGCGAGTGGCTACAACACAAACTGGGCGGCTCCCCCGCAATCGATAAGCACGCGAACCTCGGCAACACGATGATCTACTTCGCAGTCGGGCTCCTCCTGGTCACGGCCCTACTGATCATCGTCCACCTGCGCGACGAACGCGGAAAACCGGTAGGCCGCACGCTCACCACCCTCGTCGCCGCACTAGCGATCCTCGCAGGCAGTGCAGCCCTGGTACAGACCTACCGAGTCGGCGACTCCGGCGCCCACGCCGTATGGGGCACCCAGTAAAGCCCACCCCGCGAAAATGCGCTGGTGCAGTTCAGCACTCGACATTTACCTGCACCACCGTGACCGCTCTGGGGGGCTCAGCTACGGGTGTTGTTCGGGGGACTGGTCAGGTTGAAGATGCGGGTGGCGTTGTTGGCGAGGAACAGGTCGCTGCATTCGGCGTTCAGGGCGAGGTCGTCGAGGCCTGCCAGTGCTTGTTCGGGCGCGATCATGGGGTAGTTGGTGCCGAAGAGGACCTTGGTGCGGCCGTGGGATTTCATGTAGGACACCAGTTCTGGTGGGTATCTGCGGATCGTGTAGGCGGAGGTGTCTATGTAGACGTTCTCGTATTTTGTTGCTACCGCGATCATTTCGGTGGTCCAGGGGTAGCCGATGTGGCCGCCTACGATGACCAGTTCGGGGAAGTCCAGGGCGACGTCGTCGAGGTAGGGGATGGGGCGGCCGGTTTCGGAGGTGCGTAGCGGGCCGGTGTGGCCGACTTGGGTGCAGAACGGGATGCCGAGTTCTACGCATTCGGCGTAGAGCGGGTAGTAGCGGCGGTCGTTCGGGGGCAGACCCCAGAGCCATGGCACGATGCGCAATGCCTTCATACCCAATTCGGTGACCGCGCGGCGCAGTTCGCGGACCGCGACCATCGGCTTGCGGAGGTCGACCGAGGCTACGCCGACCAGTCTGCCGTTGGATTCGGCGACGAAACCGGCCACCTCGTCATTGGAGATGAGCACGCCCTCGGGGCCATACCAGGCGCTGATCAAGGCGGTGTCGACGCCGCCCGCGTCCATGGCCGCCAGCGTGGTCGAGACCGGCGGCGGCTGGGTCGGGATGGTGTCACCGGTCCAGCGGCGCAGTGAGTCCAGCATTTCGTGCTGTAGCAGCCGCACCGTCGGATGCTGGGCCCAAGCATCGATGATCGCCATCACGCCACTGTATGACTCCTCACAGGACGAAGGGGATCAATGCCTTTCGATCGGCGGGATAGTCGGGGAACTTCTCCCGGTACCACTTGTGCGTGGCGAAGGCTCGGGGGACCAGATTGCCCGCGGTGATCAAGAAGATGACCACACCCGCCAGCGACCAGGTGAGCAGTGCGAATCCGGCCCAGGCGATCAGTTCGGCGAGATAGGCGGGGCTGGTGACGAACCGGAAGCCCGCGCCGTGCGGAATCCGATACTCGGTCGCGCCCGGATTGTTCTTATCGCGCAGATTGCGCACGATCGACTCGGAGCGGACCAGCAGCGCGAAGCCGCCGAGGTAGACGACCAGACCGATCAGGAAGCGCGGATCGGTCAGCCAGTCGGTGTCGTACTGGTGCAGGTAGTCGTGGCTGAAGAGGGCGCCGTTGAGGTAGCCGTGCAGCGCGGTGACGAACATGCCCGCGGCGATCACCGATACATTGAAGCTGCTGCGCTTGCCGGGAACCTGGCGGATGGACAGCGGGAAGAACCAGCCGCGGTTGCCGTAGTGCAGCACCCAGATCGCGGCCAGCACCAGTGCGGTCGGTTCGAACCGGTCCGGGCCGGTCAGATAGAACACCGCGAAGACCACCGTCGCCGGAATCTCCATCAACCACCAGCCGAGCTTCGGGTTGAGGTTGAAGCCGATCTCGGTGGTGCCGAAGCGACCGTAGGGACTCTGCGCGAAAAGGCCGCCGACCAGCACGAATGCGGCGAAGGCGAAGGCGATCGTCAGCACGGTGTCGTAGGCGGTATTGCCGGTGTACCAATCCATAGGAGTCCTTGTCGAGCGGGACGCCGGGCAGTTCTGCCGAACCCGCGGCGCCGAAATTAGAACATGTTCTACCATGTGACGCAGCAACTAGGAGGAACTGTCATGCCGCTGGATTCCACCGCCAAGGACCTGCTCACGGCCGTCCAGGCATCGCCGCGCGCGGTGGCGGCACACGATAAAGCGGCCTGGGTCGGCCTGTTCGCCACCGACGCGACCGTCAACGATCCGGTCGGATCGAGCCCGCATATCGGCCGTGTCGCGATCGAACGGTTCTACGACACCTTCATCGGCCCGAATACCATCGCATTCCAGATCGACCACGACTTCGTCGGCCCGTCGACGGTGGTTCGCGACCTGCTGATCCGCACCACCATGTCGACCGGCGCCGTCGTGGCCGTCCCGATGCATCTGCGCTACGACCTCATCGAGGAAGACGGCGTCTGGAAGATCGTCCGGCTGGCCGCGCACTGGGAATTGGCCGCGATGATCGTGCAGTTGCTGCGCACCGGCCTGCCCGGACTGGGTGCGGCGCTGAAGCTGGGCCCACAGCTGATCGCCAACCAGGGCTTCGGCGGCATGCTCGGCATGATGCGGGCGCTGCGCGGGGTCGGGCGCGCGGGCAAACGCACTGCGGCCGAGGTTTTCGCGGCCGCGGCGGCCACCGATATCGCGCGGGTGCGGCGACTGCTCGGCGACCGTGCCGTCATCGAACTGCCCGCCGGCACCAGGATCTCACTGGAGGAGTTCACCAACCGCACCCGAAATATGCAGTGGGACAAGCTGATCGCCGCCGGTCGAACGGTGAGCACCAGCGTCCGACTCGATTCGGCCAACGGCGTCGCCTTCGTCGAATTCGCCACCGATACCCGGCGCATCACCGCGATCCGCATCTACACCCACTCGAGCTGAGACCGCGTCTTACCTGGCCGCGGGCCTGATGAGCCTGCGCACCTGGCTGATCCGCAAGGGCGCGCAGCTGCTGCGGCCGCTACTGGTCACGACGCTAGGCGGCGACCGATCCCTGGGTAGCTGACTCGGTGGGCAGCGCGGGCGCAATGTCGGGCTGCGTGTTCTCGGACCATCCGGGCGGCCCGAAGATGTAGCCGAGACGGCCCTTCCACGTATTCGCGTGGCGCACATCGCTGATCAGTGCGCCGAGTTCGTGATAGTTGATCTTCAGCGGGTTATCGGTGCCGATGTTCTTGGTGAGGCCGTAACGAATGGGTTCGCTCCGCGCGGCGAAACTGCCGAACATGCGGTCCCAGATAATGAAGACGCCGCCGTAGTTCTTGTCGATATAGGGCTGATTCGAACCGTGGTGGATCCGGTGGTGGGCCGGAGTATTGAACAGGAACTCGATCGGGCGCGGCAGGGTATCGATGCGCTGGGTGTGGATGGGGAACTGATAGAGCAGCCCGATGGCCTGCAGCAGGAAGATCATCCACGGCGGCAGACCGATCAAAGCCGCTGGCACCCAGGCGAATCCGCGCAGAACGGCGGCCACCGGATGCACCCATGGCAGGCGGATGGCGGTGGAGAGATTGAAGTGCTCGCTGGAATGGTGGACGCTGTGCGAGGTCCACAGCAGCCGGACCCGATGGTCGGCGCGATGCGCCCAGTAGTAGCAGAAATCGGTGACGACCAGCCCGAGCACCCACACCCACCAGCTGTGCGGCGAAAGGTGCAGCGGCGTGATCGCGGCGGCCAGCACCACCGCCGAGAACGGAATCAGATACTGCGTCACCGGCTTCAGGAATCGGCCGAGCAGATAGGTGGTGATATTGGCGGCCATATCCCGCCCGGTGTGGCCATTGGCCGGGCGATCCGGATCGCGGCGATAGTCGATCCACTCCACGAACATGAGTACCGCGAACGCGGGTATGGCGTAGATGAATAACTGCCCACTGATCACTATGTCTCCTCCGCTCTCTGCACACCGTCACGCTACGGCCGCTGGCCTGCGCAAACATCGCGCTGACGAGGGACCGGCCGTCCCTCGCGCGGGGGATGCGCCGGACCGCGCATGCGGGCAGAGTCGGTCCCGAGGGGTCGGGTGAATGCTGGGTAGGATCGCCCGCGGACGGCTAGAAACCGGACTGCTGGGATGGTGCGAAGGTGGTGGCGAACTGTTGGATGTGAGCAGGTCGCTGGCGCGCCAGTCGCTCGTGGTCGCGGTGGTGGCCGCGGCCATCGATGCTTCGATGCTGGTGCTCAACGGGATCTTCTCGGTGGCACCGTGGCAGGCGAGTGCCGTGCTGATCGGCATCGTCGCGGCGGATCTCGCGCTGGCCGCGCCGCCGCGCACTGCCGGTGTGGTTGCCATTGTCCAGGTGGCGCTGCGGCTGGCCGAGGCCGTGCTGCTGCACCGGCACGGTTTCGCCGCCCGCTTCGCCGATGTCGGATTTCTGGTGGCCGGATATCGGGCCGGAGCCTGGATGACCGGCCCGAAATCGGTGGCGACCGTCATCACCATGTCTACCGGCTGCGCGGCCGCACATCTGCTGGTCGGCAGCAATACCTCGCACGATTGGCGACTCCTGCTGGCGTCGACGGTGTCGGCCGGGGTGGTGCCGTGGTTGGTCGGGCGGTATACGGCGGCACGCGGTGCGTACATCGCCGATCTCGAGCAGCAGGCCAAACTGCGCGAGCAGGAGCAGCGGACCGCGCTCGCCCGGGCGCTCACCGAGGAACGCGCCGCCATTGCCCGGGATCTGCACGATGTGATCTCCCATCACGTCAGCGCCATCGGCATCCACGCCGGTGCGGCCCGAATCGCCATGGCCGACACCGGCAATGCCGCCGCTACCCGCTCGCTGACCGCGGTGGAATCGAGCAGCCGCGCGGCCATGGTCGACCTGCGCCGCCAACTCGACCTGCTGCACGGGCGCGAGGAGGACGGTCAGCGTCAGCCCGGCCTCGCCGATATCGATGACCTGCTGGAACGGGTGCGCGCCGCCGGTTTGGCCGTCGAATACACCGTGCGCGGTGTCGCGGTCGAGCTGCCGGATTCACTGAACCTCACGCTGTATCGCATCGTGCAGGAGATGCTGACCAACGCCCTGCGTCACGGTGACGGCGCACATGCGGAACTACTCGTCGACTACCAGCCGAACCGAGTGGTGCTGGAGACGGTCAACCCACTCGCCGCGACCGCCGACGTCGATGACGCGACCGCGCACCGCGGCCTCGGCGGAATCCGTCAGCGCGCCGAGTTATTCGGCGGCGAACTGGAATTCGGCCCGGACCAGGCCCAAACCCGGTGGCACATCCGGGTCTGCCTACCGATCGGAGGAGCGTGAACGCACCGGTGCGCGTGCTGATCGCCGACGACCACAGCATGTTCCGCTCCGGACTGCGCGCCGTGGTCGACAGTCAGGCCGATCTCGAATGTATCGCCGAGGTCGGCGACGGCCGCGATGCGATCGCCGAAACCGCCCGGCTGCGACCGGATGTCGCGATTCTGGATGTGCGGATGCCGAAGTTGGACGGGCTCGCGGCCACCGCGGCCATTGTCGCGGCGGGCGGCACCCGCGTCCTGGTGCTCACCACCTACGACAGCGAGGCCAACCTCTATCGCGCACTCCAAGCGGGGGCCAGCGGATTCCTGCTGAAAAGTCTGCCGCCGGAAGAACTGGTGGCTGCCATTCGCATCGCGGCCCGCGGCGACGCCCTGATCGATCCGTCGATGACGCGACGCCTGATATCGCGCTTCGCTGGCACCCTCGCACCGCCGCGCACCCCGCCGGAGGTGGAACAACTCACCGCGCGGGAGCGAGAGGTGTTGCTGCTCTTGGCCGATGCGCGCAGCAATGCCGAGATTGCGGCGGCCCTCGGGGTCGGCGAGGAAACGGTGAAGACGCATGTATCCCGGATACTCGCGAAGCTCGGTGTGCGCGATCGCATTCACGCGGTCGTCTACGCACACCAGCACGGTCTGGTCGCGCCCACGCACGGCCACTAGTGCGATATGTGGCGGGCGACTACCTGATCGGCACCTCCCTCGAGGCCTGCTCCCGCTCTGGCACCAGTGCCGCCGATGACCTACTGGCCCAACTTATGTGACCGTCATTGCACGCTGTTAACTCGGCGGCCGCTGCGCGCGATACACCTCATGAAGCCCCGGGCCATCCCCTTCGGTCCGGGGCTTCGCTTCGCTCTGCGTCCGTATCCATCGCATGGCACGCTGCATGCATGTTGGAATCGCCGAACCGGACCGGGCAGGGCAGAGTCGCGTCGGGCCTGCGCTTTGCGGTCGAACTCATCGCCTGGATCGCGACACCATGGGCGCTGGCCGGGCATTCGGCGTTGCTCGCGGTGCTCTCGGTGGTGGTGCTGATCGGTCTGCCCACGGTGTTCGCCACGCCGGGGGACAAGAAGCAGATTCTGGTCCCGGTGCCGGGGTGGGTCACGATCGCCCTGGTCGTGCTGCAGGTGGTCGCGGCCGTCATGAGCACCTGGGTGCTCTTGCCGACCTGGCTCGCCGTGCTCGTCCAAGTGCTCGCGGTGCTCACGGTGATCGCGGAGTTGCCGCGCTGGCGCTGGCTCTGGCGCGCCGGCGCACGGCCTATCCAGTGACGGTGACGCGGACGAAGTTGTGGTCCGAGAGACCGTCGACGGCGAGTACCGCCGCATCGGCTACGTTGGCGCCTGCGCATCCGGTCGCCAGCGGCCAGTAGGGTGTTCGCCGTCTGGCAGGATTTCTGGTGCAGGACAGCATAAGTCGTCTCCTGCGCGCGTCCCGCCGGGCAACCGGGCGCACTTCAGTCTCTGGCTCGGCCTGCAGGTGCTGCTGTCCATCGGCGCCAGGAACGCGCCGCCGAATACCGCGACCTGATCGCGCGGCGACTTCCGGCTGCGTCGGGTGGTGGCGACGGCCGGGCCGCATTCAATTGTCGAGGCGGTGCCGAAGGTAGGGAAGGACTAGAACTCGCCGGAGGTCGCGGGATCCGGTAGCGCGCCCTCGGCGGTCCGTAGTCGGTCGGTGAGTGCCGTGAGCAGGTCCATGGACTCCGTGGACAGGCCGAGCGCCAGATGTAAGAGGCGGCGTAGTGGACTACTCATGATCTGATTCGCCAGCAGCAGGTCGTGGTCACTTGATCTGGGCAGGTAGTCGAGATTCACGGCGCGGTTCTCACAATCTGTCAATTGTTCCGGATTACCCGTCGCTACAGCGGTTGCTCGCGCTACAGCAGGTACGGCCGTCGGACCCGATGCGCAGGTCATCCGGTACGAACCACCCCGGCATTGTGACGCACATCGCACAGACTCCTTCGCTGTACCGTGGTCGAATGTTTCGCGGTTCGTCCGGACTCGATCATGGACATTAGCGTCTAATATTCGGGCAACCGGAGACCACCCCTCCGATCGACTCCTACCGAAGGGCAGGACAGTGGCGTTCGCCGATTACCAGAACGAGATCTACTTCGCCGCACTCGGCGGGCACGCCCCGGATTTCCCAATGGACTACGCGACGCTCGAGGCGAAGGCCGCCGCCGCGCTGCCCGCATCGCTGCACTCCTATATCGCGGGCGGTGCCGGTGACGAGCTGACCCAGCGGCGCAATGTCGAGGCGTTCGCGGACTGGGGTGTGGTGCCGCGGATGCTCGTCGGCGCGACACAGCGCGACCTGTCGGTCAGCGCGTGGGGGCTCACCTTCCCGAGTCCGATCTTCATGGCCCCGGTCGGGGTGATCGGGTTGGTCGGGGATAAGCACGGTGATATCGCGGTCGCCGAGGCCGCCGCGAAAACCGGTGTGCCCGCGTTCTTCTCGACGCTGATGGAGGATCCGCTGGAGGAGGTCATCGGGCATGCGGGCAGCACGCCGAGCTTCTTCCAGCTGTACACGCCCAAGGACCGCGACCTCGCCGCGAGTCTGGTGAGCCGGGCCGAGCAGGCCGGATATCGCGGCATCACCGTCACCTTGGACACCTGGGTGCCGGGCTGGCGTCCGCGTGATCTGTCCAGCGGCAACTTTCCGCAGCTGCGCGGGCACGTCTTGAAGAACTACACCGCCGATCCGGTCTTCCAGAAGATGGTCGGTTCGAATGATCCACAGTCCATCGTGCTGCACTGGGTTCAGACCTTCGGCAACCCGCTCACCTGGGACGATCTGGTCTGGCTTCGATCACTGACCGAACTGCCGATCATTCTCAAGGGCATCTCCCATCCCGATGACGCGCGCCGGGCGATCGATGCGGGCGTCGACGGCATCTACTGCTCCAATCACGGTGGGCGCCAAGCCAATGGCGGTCTCAGCGCGCTCGCGACACTGCCCGGGGTGGTCGAAGCCTGTAACGATCGGGTACCGGTGCTGTTCGACTCCGGCGTGCGCTCGGGCACCGATGTGATCAAGGCGCTCGGATTGGGTGCGACCATGGTCGGCATCGGCCGTCCGTACGTGTACGGCCTTGCGCTGGGCGGGGTTTCGGGTCTGGTGCATGTGCTCCGGATGCTGCTGGCGGAGGCCGATCTGCTGATGGCGGTCAACGGGTATCCGGATATCGCCGCGGTCCGGGAGAATATTCGGCCGAGCCGCTGAATCACGGCGTCATCAGGCAGACCAGGAAACGGGTCAGTACCTCGGTGATCCCGGCCAGGTCGGTGCGCGGATCTCCGGTAGTCCACTGCTGCACCAGGGCGAGCAGCGCACCGAGATATCCGGTCACGGCGGCATCGAACCCACCGGGCGGTACGAAGTCCGGTCCCAGCGCCCGCCGGATCTGGTCTTCGAAGAGTGCCGTCCACAGCTTGCGCTGCTCGAGCCTGCGCCGCTCGACCCGCTCGCTGACGCCGACGACCTCGATATGTGCGATCCGGGCCCGGCGCGGGTCGCGACCGATCGACTCCGCATAGGCCCGCACCGCCGCCTGGGCCCGGCCGACCGGATCATCCGGTGCGGCCGCGGCCGTCGCGGCGGTGACCGCCTGCCTGGTTTCGACCTGGATCATGTCGTAGACCGCGATCAGCAGATCCTCGCGATTGTCGAAGTGCTCGTAGAACTGGCTGCGCGCCAACCCGGCCGCCCGGCACAGCGCGGTGATCGAACTGCCCTGATATCCGTGCTCGCCGAATACCGCCACTCCGGCGGCCAGGAATTCCGCGCGCCGCTGCGCCCGCCGGTCCGCGACGGGTCGTCCGTCGTACATCCGCGGTGGTGGGCCAGCAGTCACCCGAGGACAATATCGGTCCCGCGCCCGCCGGGGCGCGGCTGCGGTGTGCGGCTCACGACGAGTGCCACTACCGTGGGGCGGCGAATCCGGACCCGATCGCTGGGAGATGAGCGTGCCATTGTCGACGATCGAGACTGCGGCGCTGCCGTCCGCGGTAACCACCGCGCCGCAGCGCCGCACCATCCCCACCCCGGCCTTCCTGGCAATCTCGGTGCTCGGCACGGCAGCCGGTATCTGCTATCTCGTGCAGGTTCTCGATACGCCGCAGGTGATGATGCATCTGATGGACCTCAGCGTCTACCAGATCGCCGGGAACCGAGTGGTCGACGGCGTTTCCGTCTACGACACCCCACTGCTCGGCCACACCCGCGGCGTCTGGGAGTTCGTCTACACACCGTTCGCCGCACTGCTGTTCGTGCCGCTGGTCGATCTGCATGGCGATCTGTACACCTATATCGGCGCATTGGGGAACTTCGCGATGCTGACCGGATCGGTCTGGGCCGCATTGTCGATGCTCGGCTACCGGCGCGACCGGCGGCTGGTGCTGGTGGGTCTGCCGATCACCGGATTGTTGATGTGGTGCGAGCCGGTGCGCGAAACCATGGCCTTCGGGCAGATCAATATCTTCCTGCTGTTGCTGGTGCTCGCGGATATGGCGCTGCCCGATTCGTCGCGTTGGAAAGGCGTGCTGACCGGGATCGCGGCCGGAATCAAACTGACTCCCGCATTCTTCGTGCTCTATCTACTGATCACCCGCAGGTACCGCGCCGCGGTGACCGCGATCGGCGCATGCGTCGCGACTGTTCTCATCGGCCTCGCAGCCATGCCCAAGGATTCGCTGACATTCTGGAGCGGCGCCTTTGCCGATCCCACTCGCGTCGGCGTACCGGAGAACCCGCGCAACGAATCGCTGCGCGGCCTGCTCGCCCGCACCATCGGCGTCGAGGGCACGCACCAATTGCTGTGGCTGGCAGGTGCTTTCGCCATCGCCGCAGGCTGCCTGCTGCTGGCGCGGCGGCTGTCGCTGACCGGCTACGAACTGCCCGCCGTCGTACTGTGCGGACTCACCACCACCGCGGTATCCCCGTACAGCTGGGTACATCACTGGGTCTGGCTCGCACCATTGCTGGTGTACCTGGCCGACCTGGCATTGCGCCGGGGCGGGGTGGCCGCACCGCTCGGATTTCTGGTGGCGCTGGCGGCCGCATCGGGCGGTTTGATCTCGCTCTTCGATCCCACGGTGGTCAGCATCTTCGACTATCCCCCGGGCAGCCACCTCACCGTGTTCTTCCACAACGGCTACATCTGGCTGACACTTGCGCTGTTCGCGGCGGCCGCGGTGAAGTTGCGTCGCTCGGTGGACCAGCCGGTCGAAGATCGCGTCACAACGGTCCGCTGACCCGCCCTGGCGTGCGGTGCCGCACTCCTCGCCGGGTCCGCGGAAACCCGCGCGCGAGCCGAGCTCAGCGCAGCCGGAATGTGCTGGTAGCCATGCAGTCGCTAAGACGCGCGTGGCGACCGCAATCGCACCGTGGTCGCAGATGCGGCTCCTACCGTAGACCCGGACGCAACGGCGTCAATGGGGTCAAAGCGGGCATGTTGGTGATCGGATAGGCGCATAATCCGGACAAGGCTGCTCGGCGATCGGAAGGTGGCGACGGCCGTGACCACAACTCAGTTGGAAGTTGTTCGGCCCTATCCGCGGCGGGTCGGGCCCAAGGGCTCCTATTTCTGGAAAATGATCACGACCACCGATCCGAAGGTGCTCGGGGTCATGTACTTGACCACCGCGATGACCTACTTCTTCATCGGTGGTCTCATCGCGCTGCTGATGCGCGGTGAACTGGCCCGCCCCGGCATGCAGTTCCTCTCGCCCGAGCAGTTCAACCAGCTGTTCACCATGCACGGCACGATCATGCTGCTGTTCTATGCAACGCCGATTCTGTTCGGCTTCGCCAATTGCGTCCTACCGCTGCAGATCGGGGCGCCGGATGTGGCCTTTCCCCGGCTCAACGCGCTCAGCTACTGGCTGTATCTATTCGGCGCGACAATCGCCACGGCGGGCTTCGTCACCCCCGGCGGCGCGGCCGACTTCGGCTGGACCGGCTACGTCCCGCTGAGCAACATCGTGCACGCGCCGGGCGCGGGGGCGGACTTGTGGATCATGGGCCTCGCGGTTTCCGGCGTCGGCACCATCCTCGGCGGCGTCAACATGATTACCACGGTGATCTGCCTGCGGTGTCCGGGCATGACCATGTTCCGGATGCCCATCTTCACCTGGAACATCCTGGTCACCAGCATCCTCATCCTGCTCGCCTTTCCGATTCTGACCGCGGCGCTGATGGCGTTGGCCTTCGATCGGCATCTGGGCGGGCATATCTACGATCCGGGCACCGGCGGAGCCCTGTTGTGGCAGCACCTGTTCTGGTTCTTCGGACACCCCGAGGTGTATATCGTCGCGCTGCCGTTCTTCGGGATCGTCACCGAAATCTTCCCGGTGTTCAGTCGCAAGCCGCTGTTCGGCTACACCACCCTGGTGTACGCGACGCTGTCCATCGGTGCGCTGTCGATGGCGGTGTGGGCGCATCACATGTACGCCACCGGAGCTGTACTGCTGCCGTACTTCTCGTTCATGACCTTCCTGATCGCGGTCCCGACCGGTGTGAAGTTCTTCAACTGGATCGGCACCATGTGGCGCGGGCAGTTGACCTTCGAAACGCCCATGCTGTTCTCGGTCGGCTTCCTGGTGACCTTCCTGTTCGGTGGTCTGTCCGGTGTTGTCCTGGCCAGCCCGCCGCTCGATTTCCATGTCACCGATAGCTATTTCGTGGTCGCGCACTTCCACTATGTGCTCTTCGGCACCATCGTGTTCGCGACATTCGCTGGCATCTATTTCTGGTTCCCCAAGATGACCGGCAGGCTGCTCGATGAACGACTCGGCAAGTGGCACTTCTGGACCACGCTGGTCGGCTTCCACACCACCTTCCTGGTGCAGCACTGGCTGGGTGCGGAGGGTATGCCGCGTCGTTATGCCGACTACCTGCCCAGCGACGGATTCACC